>SYLG01000182.1 GCA_005808665.1 Planctomycetia bacterium
GCGGTTGGATCACCTCCTTTCTAAGGATGTAAAATTCGATCTGTGCTCACACACAGATCACCATGTAGCTTGTATTTGCTTGGCAACTTCATCGGTCAAAGTTGACCCCGATCGGAAACGACCGGGGTTTTTTCATGCCCTGACACTACCTCTTTGCCCTATCCCACTTTCAAATCAGGGGCCTATTTCCTACGCCTTTCTCCCTATCCCTGTTGGTGATTTTAGGATTGGCCTCCATCTCAATGGACACGCAAGAAATCGCATTTAGCAAAGTTAAAACAACCCTTTTTTTCGAGCCTGGCTTGCTTTTTTGACCAGGAATGATGGTCTTGGTAACCCCACATAAATCGATGTTTGCCTATTTGCCCCTACTTTTTTGGTTGGCAAATTGTCAATTGTTTGCCCGCAACCCAATCAGGGAACCCTCGCTTTTTTGGCCAGATTCATTGCTCGTTGGGCCAAGGCATTATTTTTCCCCAGGAGTGGCTCCACTTCTTGCAATAGTTTGAGAGCTTCGGTTGCATTGCCTTCCATCAAGGCAAATTCGCAAGCGTCCAGCCAATATCCAAGGATCTTTAGGGATAGTTGTTCACTGGTCTTGGTGGCAAGGAGATCCCTCAAGGGACCCAACGCCATTTGCCATTTCTTTTGTTCCAAAGCCACTTGGATCAAAGGTTCTTGGAGCGGAGTCAAAATGGTCTTTGCATCGGATCGTTTTTGCCACCGAGCGGATACCTCGACAAAAAGGGTAAGTCGTTTTTGGGGCTGATTGGCGGCTGCCAAAGTTTTATCCCATTCGAGTATCAATGGAGGCTGGGCAGCTTGGGCCAAGACCTCAATCATTGAAGCCCAGGCCTTCTCCTGGACACGGCGGTCTTCTGACGATGAGGCAGCCCGCCAAAGGAAACCCAGCATGGCCGGATTTCCGGTTTCCCCCATGGCAGTTGCGGCCCGTGCCCTGACCCCAGGGTCCCCATCACGAAGCAGGACCACTTCCAACCGGGATTGTAACCTCATTAAATCCGTGGAAGAAATCAGGGCTTTTTGACTAAGGATCCGAGCCAATGCTCCTACCAATGAAAACCGTACCAAAGGTTGGGGATCATCCATTGCTTTTAAAATAGTTTCGATAGAGGAAGGGTTGGCCACCCTTTCCATGGCTTGTGCCGATATTTTTCGGACCGCATCCTCAGGGTGGAGAAGCAAGTGCCCCAAAATGGGAACCGCTTCGGGAAGGCCCAAACTGCCCAGATCCTCCGCAGCTTCCACCACCACTTCGATAGCAGGATCTTCCAAGCCTTTAAGGATGGGGTTGACAATTCGGCGGCGAACAATCCCTTCTTGATTGGAAGGCAGGCGTGCCTGTTGGCTAAGGCCACGAATCGCTGCCACTCGTAAAGGGACAGAAGGACTTTTCGCAATTTGGATCAGCCGTTGCCAGGCGGCGTTGTCATTGACCCGGCCCAACCCCTCGGTGGCGGAACGGGCGACCGAGGTATCGGCGTCATGGCTTAGCCTTAAAAGCAAAATCCCCAGTGGTTTGGCAGAAGCAGGTTCAGTAACTGCAAGTGCCTCGGCACACCAAATGGCTGCCTGGTTGCGGAGAGCAGGATCGGTTTGCTCTAGTAAACCGGGAAGATAGGCAAGTCTTTCGGTTGCGTTTTGCCGGGAATAAAGGTCCTGAAGCAACCGTAAGGCCCGGTTTCGGGATGCGTCCAGTTCGGATTCCAAGCGTGCGTTTTTTACAACCTGATGGGCTAAACGCATTTCCAACCATCTTTCGTTGGTTAGGTTTTTATGGCGCGACCACCAGGCAGTCCAAAGCTCGGGATCTCCTCCCAATTCCTGTCCTGTAAGGGTAGCAAGTGCTTCGAAAACAGCTTCTTTGAGTTCTCCCGATTCACGATGTAAAGCGAAAAGCAAGGGCTCCACGGCCCCCTTTCGTCCCGATCTTCCCAGCGTCCATGCACAAAGCGTTCGGGTCGATAAAGCCAGTCGTGGATCGATCAAGGAGTCTTTTAAGCGATCGAGAAGCGATTGGTCCAATTGAATGGACAGAGCCTCGGCACCTGCCTGGCGAACGGCTTGCCTTCCAGCGGTTAGCGACCGGAATAGTTCATCGCGAAACCGGATGTCTCTTTCTATCCCAACCGCGGAAGCAATGGAGAGGAAAGTGGCTTCTTCTTCGAGTTGCTGTAACTCCTGACGAACAATGGCTTCGGCCTCGCGGGAAGGGTGGCGAACCAGGGCCAGGGCCGCCTGGGCCTGCAAAATGGGCATATCGCGAATGCGTAGTTGTTCACGAAGCCGGAAAGGGTCCAAAGGGATTTCCGCAGGTTTTTCTCCAGTGGCGGGGATAATCCCGCTTTGGGTAAAGGTAAGACAAAGTGTCATGGTCCAGCAAGCAAAGGGGAGCGATATCAATTGCGTTGCTCCCGGGGGCAAAGAATTCGGGAAAGTGGTGCTCGCATTTAGCCCCATTGCCCCAAAATGACGAAACGGATGGCCAATCAGGAAGAATGCGTTGTCTCGGTTCCTGCACCTTGCTTATATTGGAGTTTGGCCCCTTCCGTCAATCGGGATTTGGCCAACCGACAGGAACTTGGTTGTAAAACAAGAGAAACTGGGATTCATGGACTCCTTAAAAGCATCTTCAAAATTAGGCTTTGACCCACCCCTTTGGGCCGTCTTTTTCATCCTTGGCTTGTTGGGATTGGTTGTGGGTGTACCCCGGATTGGCTCGGCCACCCTTTGGGATCAGGATGAGGGCCTGCATGTTACCTGCACCAAGGAGATGATGGATGCCAACAATTGGATCGTCCCCACTTTCAATTACAAGCTCATGGGCGACAAACCGGCCCTAATGTTTTGGCTCCAACGGGTTGCCTTCGAGGTCGGGGGAGTCAACGAGGCTATGGCCCGGATGCCAGGGGTGGTCTGTTCGATCCTCTCGGTTTGGGCCACGGCGGTGATCGGTTGGAGCATGGCAAAACCTGGGCTAAAGGGGCTTATGGGCCTCCTTTCAGGAACCATTCTTACCTCATCCATTGCTCTTGTCTGTTCCGCCCGTTTTGCCAATCCGGATGCGATCCTCAATGCCTGCCTTACTCCTGCGATTGCCATTATTTGGGTTTTCCAGGCCAAACGATCCTCCTCATGGCTCTGGATGAGTGCCTTTTTTACCGGGTTGGGGGTGCTGGCCAAAGGGCCAATCGGCTTGGCCATTCCTGCGGGTGTAACCTTTTTCTTCCTGGTTTGGCAAAGGCGTTTGCGGGAAGCCTTTCACGGGCCCTACATCCTTTGGGGAAGCGTTATTTTTGCTGTCGTAACCCTTCCGTGGTATGCCTATGTAGGTGTGGAAACCAAGGGGGAATGGTTGGAGATATTTTTCTTCAAGCACAACCTTGGGAGGTTTTCTTCGGCCCTTGAAGGGCATAACGGTCCCTTTTGGTATTACCTCCCCATATTGCTCATTGCGTATGCTCCTTGGTCCATTTTTCTCACACCGCTTATCTGGACGGGAATCCTTTTGGCCCGGTCTCCCCAAACAGAGGATGGAGGAACCCTTCCCTCGGATCGGGAAAAAGTCCGCTTTTTGGGTATTTGGATCGTCCTTGTTTTTGGATTTTTCTCCGTTGCCTCGACCAAACTTCCCAACTATATATTGCCCTGTTATCCTGCTCTTTCGATCCTGCTTGCCTGGTATTTCCTTCGCAAGATCGAAGGGATCGACGGGTTGCCCGGTTGGGTGTGGCCGACCTGTTGGGGTGGCCTGGCCTTGGTGGGACTAATCACTTTTTTTGGCTTTCTGATTGGGGCAGGGACGATACCGATTTCTGCCGGGGATAAAATGCGCACCTTCCCCGGTTTGGAATACTGGGCTTGGATTGGCCTGATTCCGCTGGCAGGATTAGTAGTGTTGTGGTGGCTTAGAGGCCAAACGGGCAAACAGGTCGGTGCCTTATGTTTTGTGTCAGTTGCATTTAGTGGTTCGATTGGTCTTTGGAATCTCTCAACCTTAAACGGGGTGAAAGCCCAAAAACCGTTGGTGGATTTTCTCCCTGGGGATTTGTCCCATCGAGAGGTTCAACTGGCTACTTTGGGTTGGTTTCAACCCAGCATAGTGTTTTATGCAGGACGGGAAGTGAAAAACCATGCCCAGGACCGGTTCGAAGAATTGGAAAGCATTCTTGTTTTGCCCCGGGAAACCTACCTGTTCACCACCGCCTCCCAAGCGGCCAAGCTTAGTGCTCGCGGTTGGAAACTGACAGAGTTGGGTAGGCATTACGACTTTTACCGAAACACCGAAGCACTTGCTATCAAGGTCGAGGGTAGGGCCAGGTTGAATTAAAGGAATTGACATGATTTCCTTCCGCTTGAGTTGGTTGATTGTCGTTATTGGCCTTGGTTTCCCCTTTTGGGGAGTATCGTCGTCCAAGGGTCAAAAACCAAAAAAACCGCCCTTAAATCAGGGTTGGGCCGAGATCCTTGTGGTGGATGAAGGGACAGGGAAAGGTATTCCGCTGGTAGAGTTATCGACGGTCCATAGCCTCTTTTTTGTGACCGATAATTATGGCCGAATTGCCCTCCAGGAACCAGAACTCATGGGTCAGGAGGTCTACTTTAACATTCAGGCTCACGGATATGATTTGGCCAAGGATGGGTTTGGTTTCAAAGGAGCAAAAGTAACCTTAAAGGTTGGCCAGGTATCCACAATCAGGCTCAAAAGGATCAATATTGCCGAGAGGCTGTGCCGCCTGACCGGGGAAGGGTTGTACCGGGATAGCCTCCTTTTGGGATATAGGTCCCCGCAGGATTCAACATCGGCATCGGGCATGGTGGTAGGCCAAGACTCTGTTCAGGCCACCGTTTTTCAAAATCGGGTCCATTGGTTTTGGGGGGATACCAACCGCTTGCGCTACCCCCTTGGTTTGTACCGGATGGCTGGGGCAACAACCCCATTACCCCAAAAAGGTCAACCACCATTCGACCCGTCAAAGGGTATCCCTTTTGAGTACTTTGTGGACAAAACCGGATTTTCAAGGGCAATGATGCCTTTGCCGCAACGGCCTGACGGGGTTGTTTGGGTGTTTTCCCTTTGTGTTGTGCCCAATGCCAAAGGAACCGAAACCCTGGTCGCCTTCTACACCAGGCGAAAAAGTTTGACGGAGGAGGTGGAAAAGGGGATCGCCGTATTCGACCCGATCAAGGCCATCTTTGAGTCAGTAAAGGTATTGCCTTTGACGGAATCTTGGAGGCATCCAAATGGCCACCCAATTCCCTATGAGGAAAAAGGAAAAAAGTGGCTCCTTATGGGTAGCCCAAATCCCAATGTCAGGGTCCCGGCCACTTTTGAGGCAATTCTTGACCCTACCCAATACGAGGCTTTCACCTGCGCCGAGCGTGGGCCGGATGGCCATTCCACCCTGCCTCAATTAAACAAGGAAGGCCGTCCAATATGGGTTTGGCAAAAGGAGTTGCCTCCCATGGACTCAAAAACCGAACAAAAATGGGTAAAAGAGGAAAAGATCAAGCCAAAGGACACCCGATTTTATCCGTTCAATGTAAAAAAAACAACCGAACGAATCGTGCTCCATAGTGGATCTGTCCGCTGGAACTCATTTCGGAAAAAATGGATCCTTTTGGCAGGACAATTGGGAGGGAGCTCATCCTTGCTAGGTGAGGTTTGGTATTCCGAAGCCGATGCTCCCACAGGGCCATTTGCCAAAGCAATCAAGGTGGTCACCCACGAAAAACAAACCTTTTACAATGTCTGTCACCACTCTTTTCTGGATCAGGATGATGGCAAATGGATCTACTTTGAAGGAACTTACACCAACGATTTTTCGGGTAATTCCTGGAAAACACCGCGTTACAATTACAATCAGGTATTATACCGTTTGGATCTTGGCGATGAGTTTTTGCAGGGACCCCATCCCAAGGACCGGTAGCTTTTGCCATAATCCTTTGGCAGGCTTGCTAGCTTTTGAAGATATATGCACTAAGATTTTGCCTTAACACTTGAGCCTTACAATACCTAATTGATCAGGGGAGTTTGGTTTGTGGTCCGCCTGATTGTCCTATTGCTTGTGCTTGCCGGAATGGTTGGCCTTTTGATAGGTAGGGCAAGTCCCGCTCCCTTTTTGGTTCAAACAACCGAAATTCCCCAACCACCCAATGCAAACGGTAGCTTGGTTGGGGCGGCGTCGTGTTCGGCATCGGGTTGCCATAATGCCAATGGTGCCTCGGGTTCAAAAGGGAGTGAATATTCTACCTGGATCGGTGCTGATCCACACGCTCAAGCTTTTGCCGTGTTGGGAACCCCAAGATCCCAAAAAATGTTGGCCAATTACCTTGGATCGGATCCTTCCCTGGCCGATCCCCAGAAGGAACCACTTTGTCTTTCGTGTCATGTTCACCCGGATCCAGAAATTAAAAAAAAGACCTATCCGGATCGGTTTAGTGTTGTCGATGGGGTAGGTTGCGAAGCCTGCCATGGTGGAGCCGCACAATGGGTTACCAACCACTATCAGGCTTCCTGGAAGGAATTGACAGTAAACCAAAAGGCCAAACTTGGGTTCGCTGATACCAAGGATTTGGCAACCCGGGCCAGCACTTGCATTCGTTGTCATGTCGGGGAAAAAGGGATGGATGTCAACCACGACCTGTTGGCAGCGGGCCACCCTCGCTTGCGGTTTGAGTTGAATGCCTATCAGGCCAATTATTCCTCAAGGCATTGGCGAATCATGGACGAGAAAGCCCGTCAACCCAATTACGAATGGACCTCTTGGGTTTTGGGTCAGCTGGCGACAACGGGAGCCTCGGTTGACTTATTGGCTCACCGTGCCAATCAAAAGGAGGCCCCGTGGCCGGAACTGTCTGAATATAATTGTGCCTCGTGTCATCATCGGATAGGGGGGGCCTTTGGCCAAACGGTCTCCGCTGGTAGGCTGCGTTTTGGGACCTGGAACGAAATAAGCAATAATCCTCATTCGTTTCCACCCTCATGGTTGGGAGGGATGGTTGGAGGCGAAGCGCGAGGGGTTGGTGAAGCACTCTTGAAGGTCATGGAAAAGGAGCCCCAAAACCGGGACAAGATTCGCCCTTTGGCCCTGGACCTTTCGCAAAAATGGACAAACCTTTTGGAGAAAACAAAAACAAGCCAAACCCTGTTTCCATTTCCCGAAGCGGGTCAAATTCGAGGTTGGATCATGAAAGTGGAAAGGGCCTATCAAAACGCCACATCATTTCCCAGTTGGGATGGGGATACCCAATCCTATTTGATGCTAAGAGCCTACACCCAAACGGTAAAAGATCGGGGTGGAAAAATTCCTCCAGAGTGGGACAAGGCCGTTTCTGACCTGGGTGATGAGCTGGGTGAAGCATTTCCCAAAGGGAAGGAATCCATCTGGACTAGCCCGGAAAAATATGATGCCCCCAGGGTGCGCAAAAAATTCAAGGCCATTCAGGGGGCACTCCCATGAATAGCCGTTTGAATCAACCGGTTTTTTGGCGTTTTTTGACGGTTTGGGTGGGACTGATTGGGTTGACCTTGATTGCACTTGTGGGTGGTTTACGCCAGGAGGCAAAAGGTCAGGTTGAGCCAACCAAACCCTTACCCAAAGTCTATTTCGGAAGTCAGGCATGCGCCTCTGCCGGTTGCCACGAAAAAGGGCAGGTTGCCAATCCACCGCTTTTGTGCCGAGGGGATGAATATGATCGATTCAAGGCTCATGACCGCCATGGGAATGCCTATAAGGCATTAATAGGGGAGCTTGGGCTTTCAATGCTAAAGCGACTCAAGCTAGGGGAACCACAAAAAGCTAAAGCATGTTTGGCTTGCCATTCGGTGAACATTGAAAAGGAGGCCATCCAGCATGAAACCTTTCAAATAGCGGAGGGTGTAGGATGTGTGGTGTGCCATGGGGCTCATGAAAAGTGGGTGGGTGCCCACAGTTTGGTTTTGTCGCGGGCATCGTTTCGCGTATTGTCGCGGGACAAAAAGGAAAACGAATTCGGCATGACCGACCTTTGGGATCCTGCCAAGCGGACCGCCCTTTGCGCATCGTGTCACATAGGCAATCATGCCGATGGGAAGTTTGTAACGCATGAAATGTATGCGGCAGGGCATCCGATCCTTCCGGGTTTTGAGGTGGCGACCTTTTCTGAACAGATGCCAAGGCACTGGCAACTCATGCGTGAAAAGGTACCTGGGGTCCAAAAGATTCAGGGTTACCTTGGCCACGAATGGGAGGAAAGCCAACTGCTATTGGTGGGTTCAGCGGTTGCCCTTCGGGAATCCATGCGGTTATTGGCCAAACAAGCCGAATATGCATCCCTAAAAGGGGAGATGCTGGATTGGGCCCTTTTGGATTGTTTTTCCTGCCACCATGATTTGCAACTTCCCAGTTGGCGCCAGGAGCAAGTTCGTTTGGGTAAGCCAGGCCGGGTACCTCCAAAAAACTGGCCCATGACTTTGGCTGAGGTTGCTGGAGAATGGGTCCAGATAAAGGATGCGGTTGGGCCTTTGAAACGGGATCTTTTTGAAGCAACACTTTCCCGCCCTTTTGGCGACACCTTAAAGGTTACCCAGGCCGCATCCCGACTGGCGACTTGGGCGGACAGGGTAGCAATGGACCTTGCTTCCAAACCTCTCAATACAACTACTGGTCCCAAACTCGGGGAACACCTGCTTAAACTTGGGTTATCCCAGCCCGTTGATTTTGACTCGGCACGGCAGGCTGGTTGGGCTTTGACCCTTTACAGGAATGAAGAAAGGGCCCTCATTGGTGTAAAACGACCGCAATGGGATAGCCTCCTCATGGAAACCAACAACAGGTTAGCCCTGCAGTTACCATTTGGCAGGGCGACCAACCCTTCTGAAAGAAACAAGGAAATCCTTGCCAAACAATATGCGTTTGAACCCCTGGCCTTTTTGCGTTGGATGCAAAATGCTCCAAACGCCTGGAAAGATTAAACAATGCATAGATTTCCAGGAGTCATGCTTGCTGATTGATCGCACCCACCGCTGGTGGTTTGTCGTGACCGTGCTCCTTGCGGCAGGGGCTGTTGGACTTTATTGCTTTTTGGATTCCCGGACTCCTAATGGTGGTTTACGGGGGGGGGATACAATCGGTCTTTGGTATGGGGTCCTCGGTACAACCCTTATGGTTTTTGTTGCGCTGTTGTCTGGCTTGAGGCGGGTGCCCGGGTGGTGGTTCATTGGATCAAGGCGTGGGTGGCTTCGCGGTCATGTATGGTTTGGGCTTTTAAGTGGAGTCTTCATTCTTTGCCACAGCCATTTTCGGATGGGTGGCCCCCTTGAGTTTCTCCTCATGTTGGTAATGTTTACGGTGATCGTTTCTGGCATTCTGCTTCTTGGATTTCAACAGGTGATTCCGGGTTTGATTCGGGATCAGGTTAACGCAGAGGCACCTCTTTCCCAAATTCCTGAACTTCTTTCCAAAATGCGTGGCAAAGCCGATGCCCTTTTTGCCAAGGCACTTGGCGAGATGGTGGACGATGAGGCCCGTTTGCGGTTTCAAGGGGGTTACCTTGAGACAATAAGGCCATGGCTTGGGGAAACCGTTTCAGAGAACCATCTCCTTGCCTCCGCGGTCTGCTCGCGGGAGTTTTTTGGACAGGCAACCCGGTTGCAAGGGGGGGCGGCCCTGGCTTCATTTTTTGAAACCATGGAAACCTATTGCAATGAGCGCCGGCAACTTGTCAGGCAAGTTAGGCTCCACAGGCTCCTTCATGCCTGGCTTTTGGTTCATGTACCCCTTTCTGTGATGCTGCTCCTTTTGGGAGTTGCCCATGTGATCAGTGCACTCTATTGGTAAATTCAACCTCATTGGAGACCTCTTTTCACCATGCCCTCGGCGTTTCGAAATCCGAAAAACTTATCTGAGTGGATAGACCTTGCCCACTATGGAAAAGGGGGCCAATTCTCAAAAGGGTGGGGGCCGTGGATTTTGGCGGTAACCCTATTGGGCGGGGTTTACCTTGGGTGGGTGTTGCTCTTGGGGAAAAACAGCATGTTTCAAGCGGGGCCAGTCAGCCCAGGTCATGCTTCTTTTAACAACGATTGTGCCCAGTGTCACACCCATTCTTTTGCCACTGCGGCGAGGTTGGCAGGGGGTGTCCATTCTTCGGTTCCGGATGAATCGTGCCAAACCTGTCATAATTCAGGTGTCCACCAGGCTGCTGCCCTTTTTCAACCCCATTGTGCCAGTTGTCACATGGAGCATAGGGGAAATATAGACTTGGGAAGGCTCCCCGATTCCAACTGCCTGGGTTGCCATAAGGAGCTCCATCGAAAGGATCAGCAGGAATTGAATGTTGCAAGGTCGATCACCGGTTTTGGTCCAAATTCGCATCCTGAAATGGCAATCCATCAACCTTCCCAAGGGGAGAAACAAGACCCTGGTACCATCCGGTTCAATCACAACACCCATTTGAAAAAGGAAGGAATCCCCACAGTTGTGGGTGTATTGCCCAATGGTGATGCCAAACGGACAACCCGGGTCCTCCTTTGCGTTGATTGTCATAGTCAGGACCAATCCGGAAACTTTATGAAGCCAATCGCTTTTGAGGACCACTGCCAATCGTGTCATCCTTTGGCTGTAAGACTGGCAGGGAGTTATTCTGGTTCAGGGGCCCAATCCCTTGCCGAGGCGTTCCGGGCCAAAGCAGCGATTCATCCAGCCAAAGGCCAGGACGGATCGGCAACTTTGGGTGAACTCAGGAATCGACTCGATGGACTAATGCGGGATCCCAAACAGGCTAATTTATTGCTATTGGACCAGGAGGATAATTCAAAAGGTATTCCAGGGGGAGGACCTAACCAATTCCAAGGCGCGAAATCCAGGGAAAGGAACCAAACCGAGTGGACCAGGTCCCAGTTGGCCTCATTGGAACGGCAACTTTTTCAACCGGCCGCAAATGGGATTGCCCCATCCACGAATGGCTGCCTGTATTGCCATACCGTTGATCCAGAATCGGTTGCTCCTATAGGATTGTTGCCAAGCAAAATCCCCAACCGGTGGAATCAAAAAGCACTATTTCGTCATCAAGGCCACCAATTCATGGATTGCAAAGAATGTCACGATGCCTCGGTTAGTAAAAAGACCGCTGATATCCTGATTCCATCCATCAAAAAGTGCATGGATTGCCACCATGAAGGGCCTAATGGGGCCCGTGTCAATTGTTCCGAGTGTCATCAATACCATCCCGATCCTGCCCCATTCCCCCCCGGGCATTTGTTTCCCCGAAATACCAAGGGAGGAAGCCATGGCCCCTGAACGGAATTTGGTCCTCAACCCGCCAGTTCATTTGGAGGATCGGGACATTGATATTCCCCTGAGTGGGGAGCAACTGGCCCGGATATCCCTTTTTTCCAAAGTCAAACGCAAACCAAAATTTGAAGAAACCCCTGGGGCCATCCGGTTGAGGCGCATTCGTCGGGGTGAGGTTTTGTTTCGTCAAGGCGAAGCAGGTTGGACGGCAATGTACATCCTGACGGCGGGAGACCTGGCTACCCTTGGACCTGAACTTTTGACACAGGATCCGAATCAAAATGCCTTGATCCAAAGCATACTCAGGGATAGGGCATTGCGTCCTACCGATCCCGAAACGGTGGTTAGTGTCCAAATTGCTTTTCCCCTTCGGGTTAACCAACCCCAAACCAAAAGCATGCTTTCGAAAGTTTCAGATTGGATTCGGGGAAAGAAAAGTGTGGCACCAACGAAACGGCCCACCTTCATGCCCATTGATGCGCCCATGGAAGCGAGCCTTGAACAGCAGGTGGCTTACCTAAGTGAAGGGGAACTCCTTGGGGAAATGAGTTGCAAAACAGGTATGCCTCGCTCAGGGACAATTCGTGCGGAAAAAGATGGATTTTTGTTGGAGATGCTTCGAAGCATACTTGATGTAATTGAAAAAGATCCCGGATACCGGGGGGAAGCCGACCGAACCTACAAAAAGCGGGTCATGGAAAATCAGCTTCGACGCCTTTCGATATTCGCCGAGCTTACCGAGGACCAGATGGGCCGGGTTAAGGACAAAGTTGAACTGGTGAGTTATAAGGTAGGGGAGGTCATTTGTCATGAAAACGACCAATCCGATTCCATGTATATAATCCGGTCTGGTTTGGTTCAGGCGGCGAAGAACGAAACCGACCTGATCGGGGTCGAAGATGTGCGGGATTGGTCGTTGGCCATTAAGGCCTTCAGAGATCCGGTTAATGAGGTAGTGATAGAGGCAGAACCTGTCCCCCAAGGGGAAAAAAATGGTCCCTATTCGGCCTTGGGCCAAACCTTGGCCAGTGCATTGGGAGGGATTTCCGATCCTATCCTTTTGACCGGTAATGCCAAGCAGGAATGGGCTTATGCCCTCAATTCCTTTATCAAGAATCCTTTTTCCGATACGGTAAAGTTTACCCTGTTTCCCTTGCCTGGGGACGCCGCACTTGTGGACTTTCTTGCAAGCCTTCCCAAAGATCCAAAGCAATGGTCGGACAAGGAGAAAACATCGCTTGGTCGCCGCTGGGTTGAGGCCATTCATCCGGGCCTTTTGCGCCCGATTAAACAAAAGGCAGGGTTGGGTTATATCATCTCCTATTTAAGTAAGGGAGAAATACTGGGTGAAATGGGAGTTTTGTCCGGGATGCCCCGGAGTGCCACTTGCATTGCCTATGTCCATGGCGATCCCGATATAGCTCATCAGCTTCGAGCCGCCAAATGGCGTCGTGATGAATCATTGGTTGAACTTGTAAAGGTTCCCAAATTCCTGTTTGAGGAGATTATTGCTCAATCGCCGGAAGCTTGTCTCAAAATCGTCGAAGAAGTAACGGTTCGCGCCCACCGGGACAAAACGGTTACACCCCTTGCTGGCAGTCAAAGCGGTAATGCCCCATTTTCCGAAAACGCGGAAAAATTGGGTTTGATGCAGGGTCAACGACTTATGTTGGTCGACCTGAACAAATGCACCCGATGTGATGAATGTGTCCGGGCTTGCGTGAATACCCACGACGATGGCAGGAGCCGCCTTTATCTTGATGGCCCACGATTTGGGAATCACCTTGTACCAGCAACCTGCCGGTCATGTATGGATCCCGTTTGTATGATCGGTTGTCCGGTAGGATCCATTCATCGGGGCAATAACCAGCAAATGGTAATCGAGGATTGGTGCATAGGTTGTGGATTGTGTGTCAATAATTGCCCTTATGGCTCCATCCAGATGCATGATCAGGGCATCATCCCGGAAGGCCTGGGAGATTGGAATTGGGTCACCAAAACCGATTTGGGGGTGGAAATAACCGCCAAAATGCGAACGCCTTTGGTCAACGGATTGGAGTTTGGTTTGCAAAAAGAAAGGTCCATTTCCCTGCTCCCGCATAAAGGAACCATTACCCTGGAACGACAATTTGAAGTCGAATCCGGTGTATTAACCCAGGCCAGCCTTTTCCGTGTTTCGTTGACCTGTCCAAACGCACCCTCGGCAGTCTGGATCAACGGTAATTCGCTTTTAATGGATCCCAATTGGGGTTATAAGCAAGGCAGGAGGGAATATGTTGTCAAAAAGGGTGAAAAAGTCATTCGGTCCGGAATGAACAGGATTGTGGCCACCGTCGAGGGCACCGGCAAAGATCGTGAGGTTCTCTTTGATTTGCGTATGGATGTGGTTTATGAGGCGGATTTGCCCCAGGGCTTGAAGGTCGCCCCGGAAGAGACCATGGAAGTTAGCGAAAAGTTGATTCGGCAAATTGCGGTGGTTTGTGATCTTTGCAGTGGGCAATGGGGCCAACATCCCGCCTGTATCAATGCCTGTCCCCATGATGCGGCGATCCGCATTGTCGCCCGGACGGATCTGCCCAATTTGTAAGATCCTTTTCCGAAACCGGTAATCTGGTTTGTTTTTACAAATTTTTCCTTGCACCTGGACTTGACATTGGGTAGGATTAGGGTGGCTGATTGTCCAGTAATTCCCGGCTTCAAAAAAAAGATGCGCCCTGATTTACCCATTGTGAAAGGTCTCCTGTTGAGACACTGTTTTTGGTTGAGCGACAGGCGGTAATATGCGATCAAAGAGTGGTTCAGAGGTGGTCCTGAACCGAC
>SYLG01000183.1 GCA_005808665.1 Planctomycetia bacterium
AACTCAGGAAGGAAACCGAGGCATGGTACATCCACACAAATGCCAAAACCCGTAGGGTCGATTGGCAAATGTCCATTGGAGATGCCAGAATTAAACTAAAGTCCGTTTATCCTGTATTTATTGAGTGACAAAGCACTAGGTAATCCAATGGGCTGATTTGAAACTGGGGGGACCCAGGATTTGTTGGTTGCCAATTGGTCCCCTTTGCCATGCACTTTACCAGCGTTTGAACGGGATCGGTTTTCCTTTTCAGGTTTTGATTTGGTCCAATTCAATTTTCTGTCGGTTTGCTTCTTTTCGAAATATTTTGCTCCATTTCATAACCAGGCAGATTTTGAAGCCGGATAACTTCTCATTTATATCAGGCTTAAGCCCGGGATCCTTTTTAAAAAACGGGACATGAGCTTCATGACACCGGGCCCCGGTGGAAAGACTCTCCCCATGCAACTAAAATCCCTGAAACCCGGGCATGCGTTAACAAAAACCGACCGAAAAGGATTCTGTATGATTTTTCAATCCGGCAGGCTCATACTGGCTTTCTTACCCTGGATTTGTTTTCCCTTGGCAAACCTTTCCGCCCAAGGGAAACAAACCTCATTTCCTCCGTTTTCCATTGACCGCATTCGAACGGATCTCCAATATCTGGCAAGTGAGCCACTTCAGGGCCGAGGGGTGGGAACGCGGGGTGAAGAATTGGCAACCGATTATATCGCCTCCCAATTGCAAAAGGCGGGCATCAAGGGTGCTGGAGAACGGGGTTCCTATTTCCAGAGCGTACCCCTGGTCCTTGTGACCTCGGGACCGGGTACAACGCTTCATATTTCCAAGGGTGCCTCAAACCTACCCTTAAAACTGGAAGAGGATTTTGCCGGGGTCAGCCACACCCAGAAATCGGAGGATTTTGAAGGCGAAGCCCTTTTCGTTGGCCATGGTATCTCGGCTCCTGAATTTGGCTGGGACGACTACAAGGGAATAGATGTCAAAGGCAAGGTTGTGGTCCTTTTCACTAATGAACCCACCTTAAGCGATCCGAAATTATTCAATGGAAATGCCCTTAGTTATTATGGGCGATGGACCTACAAATTTGAGGAAGCCAACAGGCGGGGAGCCAAGGCTGCCTTGATCATTCACACAAACGAAACCGCAGGGTATCCTTATTCCGTGGTAAAAACGGTCAAAGGAGCCCAACTTAAAAAAGAACCAAACGCTGGGGCCCTGGCTTTTGCTGGCTGGGTTTCCTCCCGGGCGGGAGATAGAATTCTTGCCTCGATAGGACTAACCGTTTCTGAAGCTTTGAAAAAAGCGGACACTCCTGGGTTTACCCCTATTCCGTTAGGAACCGTGCTAAAAGGTCACATACCCACTTCGGTACAAGCCATCTCCTCGAAAAATGTGGCAGGAGTCATTCATGGAACCGACCCCCAAATGAAATCCGAAATTGTCCTATTTACGGCACACTGGGACCATTTGGGTGTGGGTCGATCCTCCCCTGGCAGAGAAGAGGTCTTTGCCGGGGCCTTGGACAATGCGAGTGGCTGTTCCCTTCTTTTGGAATTGGCCAGAGCATGGGCAGTATTGGATCCAAAACCCAAACGATCCGCCCTGTTCCTATTTACAACGGCCGAGGAGACCGGATTATTGGGAGCCTCCTTTTATGCCACCCATCCGCTAGTGCCATTGGGCAAAACAGCCATGAATTTCAATTTTGACACGGTTTCGCCCATAGGCATACCTGAATCCATTGTTTTGAATGGATCGGAACGAACGACTGGTTGGGATCTGTTGAAGGAAACGGCAAATGCGCACTCCTTGCAAATCGAACCGGATCGACGCGGCCACCTTGGCTATTTTTACCGATCCGATCATTTTGCCTTGGCTCGGGGTGGGGTTCCGGCATTTTCCGTGGGTCGTGGAGAAAAGGTCAAAGGCAAAACGGCCGACTTCACCAAAAAATTATCCGAGGATTTTATCGCCAACATTTACCACACCCCAAACGACAAATATCGCCCGGATTGGGATTTTGAAGGGTACCCGGTATTGCTCCGATTTACGCTCGATGCAGCCAGGAAAATTGCCAATGCTCCCACTATGCCGACATGGAATGTGGGGGATGAATTCCGTGCAGCCAGGAAAAAAAGCGGAGTGAAATAAACGGTTATTGGACCCCGAATAAACCCCATAAAAAGTTCAAACATGATCCACCTTTACCTTCCCTGCCCCGCTTCGATAATCCTGTGGCTCAATGAACTTTTGGAAAAATGAGCTGGAGGGTCCCGCCCTTTCCTACACCTAACCCACCCAAGTATTATTTCATGGAAAAAGCCAAATCGGCTAAATCATGGCCAACCCCTGGCACCATGGTTGCTCCAAGGTGATTAACAAGATACGCTGGGTCAACAAGAGGGTCATTTTCACCAACAAGTATCTTGATATTCCTTGATACTAAAGAATCAACAACCTGATTTATTTTCAGTTTCAAAGATGCCAAATGAGCCAATTCACTTGCCCATACCGGAAAATTTCCCTGGTTGTATTGACAAAAGGGGGTTGAAAGGCCAGCTCTTTGGTAAAAATCTGTCAAAGCTGCAACGGGGTCCCGTTTCATCCATCGAATCAGGTATTTAACCTGTATCCTTGAAGACTTTCCTCCAAGGCAATCCTCTTTGCAAAAACCAATTATGGGAGCGAAAAGGACAATAGGAGGTGTTTTTTGTCTGTTTTCTACATACCGGATCCATTCCAAAACCCGGAATCCTCCCCAGCTCCAACCTAAAATCCGGTCATATCCCTCCTGAAATCCATCCGTCAGGGAAAGGGGAAGGATAACCCTGTGGAATACAGCCGGGTAAGCCAGATTTGCCCAATCGGTTAAGGACTTTGGATCCACTCCCCATCCGCATACCCAAAGCCATTTCAATCCTTTTTCTCCCAGGCAAAGACAAATTTATCCCAATCCACATCCGTCAGGTTCCGATTCAGGGAAAGACGCAACCGGGCCGTTCCATTGGGGACTGTCGGTGGGCGAATGGAAGATACAAGGATGCCTTGTTCTGCCAATTTTCCCGCCTTTTCCAAGGTCTTTTTTTCATCCCCTAAAAGTATCGGGATAATGGGTGAATTGTCATTCAAAACCTGAACACCCAATGCACCCAATCGTTTCCGCCATTGCCTTGAAAGTTGGTGCCACTGGGATCTTTCCCCGGCAAGTTCTTTTAGTCGATCCAAGGCACCCAAGGCCGCCCCTGCCAAAACCGGGGACATAAAAGTGGAATAAATGTATTCACCAGCATGGTTAATTAGTTGGTCCATAACGGCTTCATGATGGGACAGGATAAATGCCCCTTGGGAGCCAAGGGCCTTTCCCAGAGTTCCGATTACAATATCGGCGGCGGCCTTTATCCCGGATTCCTCCAACATTCCTGCCCCCTGGTCCCCGTGCCAACCCACGGCATGGGCTTCATCCAAAATCCAGACAAAACCGTATTTGTCCCTCAAATTTGCCATTTCAACCAAATTGGGGCCATCTCCATCCATGGAAAACACCGACTCTGTAACCACATATATATTGCGGAAGTGTCCTTTTTTTTGGACAATATCCGATTCCAGCCTTTCGAGATCGTTATGGGGAAAGCGGTGAAATTTTGCACCCGAAGATTGCATGCCGGAAAGGATGCTATGGTGGGCCAAGCGGTCGGCAAGGATCAAATCCCCGGAGCCAGGCAAACACCGAAGGATCGAACAATTGGCGGCATACCCGGAGGTCATCAAAAGGGCATGAGGATAGCCAAGGAGGTTCGCCAGTCGCCCCTCCAACTCTTCATGAATAGGTAAATAGCCTGATATCAAAGGGGATGCTGAGGCAGAAGCACCATATTCTTCCAAGGCCCAATTCGCTTTTGCAAGGACAATGGGATCCTTGGCAAGGGAAAGGTAGTCATTGTTCCTGAGGTCAAGAACCATTTTTTTTGCCATTCCGTTCCTGGAACGAAATAGCAAAGCATCCCGCCTTAGCCCAAGGTCATGGTTTAACCTTTCGACCAATGGCAAAGGCAATTGGGGATGGTTGGTCATGGAGCAATGGATCTCACCCGACCGGGACTGTTCGGGGCTTCCATCAACAAAACTTGAGGCAAAGCTCCCTCCCGCTCTCCGGTTTCGGTCAAAAGGAAGGTAACCTTTCCGCTCCCAAGGGGAAAAGGCTTTCCATTGAGAACCATTTTTTCGCCTGCAACAAAAACCTGAAGGTTCCCAGGTGCCTCCACAATCAAGACAAATTCTCCCGCAACGCTCACCTCAAAATCTGCCCGAAGGATTTTTGCCCCGCTACGAAAACCGTAAATGGGCTTCACTTCGTTCAACGGAATTGCTCCCGAAACTTTGGGGACAATTGTCTGCCAAATCAAACCTGGTTCATCCGGTTTTCGGGAGAAAGCCACCGGACCACTATGAGACATCATTTCGCCCGAAAGGGGCGTTTGCAAAAGCACCCGAAGGTTTCGGACCCAGTTGCGCCGGGGCAAACTCCAATTGGGATCCTTCCCCAAATCCGACAAAAAACGAACCAAATCCGACAACTCACCATCGGTCAATTCTTCCACCAAACCGGCAGGCATCAGGGACTGCCCAATGCCTATTTCCTCCACCTCGGACCGCCGAAGCACAACGAGTTGGTTTTCTGCATTGCGAAGAACCAATTCCCGATCATCCAACCTGACCTTGATTCCGGCAAAAATCTTGCCATCCTTGGTAGTTGCCACGGTGGTATGATAGTTTTCCTTCACCGCTTTATTAGGTAGCAAAAAGGACTCAACGATGTAGTCGGGTTGGGCACTCCCGCCAAGAGATCCCAATTCAGGGCCAACCTGCCCCCCCGCACTGCCAATGGCGTGGCACTTGATGCATTGGAGGTTGGCTCGTCGAAAAACAGATTCTCCGCGGGCTGGGTCCCCGGAGGATTTGGCCATGGCAACAAACTTCTGGATTTCCTCAGGAGATCCGTTCCTGCTGGAGGCATCCAGCTTGGCCGATTTTTTCACAACATCCCTAAGTTTCTCTGTTCCCGGGATATTGGAAAGTTCCCGGACCAAAAGCCTGGCACCATCCTTGGGAAAAGTAGCCTTTTCCAGCGCCTTCGCCAGAATGTCAGCGTTGCCTTTTCTGCCTCCATATATTTGTGCCACCTTGGCAAAGTCTCCGGCATCCTGGGATTTTGCCAGGTAAGCCAAAATGCCCGGTGCAGCTTTGGTGGCATTCAGGGTCGCAGATGCAAACAAGGCGGATTTACCCATTGGGTCGGAAGGTCGATTGGCAAGTTCTTCCAACAAAATGCCCGTTTGCAACCCACCCAATTCAACAAGTCCATCCACGGCGATCGACCGCAGAGCAATCGGTTGGGTTTGGTCCTTGGCCCATAGGGTCAAGGCACTTCTCAAGGCCTCCAGGCGATAGGTTCCAACGATCCCAATGGCCGCAACCCGAGTACTGGGATCCTCCAAATAGGCTTGAATATCTTTCATCTCAAGCTTCCCCAACCTGCCCCGCACCCTTGGACCTGCCGCATTCAAAACGGTCAAAAGCCGATTGGCCAAATCAGGGTTTTTGGCAAAAAGCCCTATCCGGCCCCAAACCATGGCGACATCTTGCACTTCGCCAACATCCGCCAAAACTTCCAGGATTCCACAAGCCACTTTTGGATCGTCCGTCTTCTCCGCCAGCCCCCGAACGGCCGCCCCCAAGGCAGGATCGTTGCTGGCTTTCATGGCATAAACAAGGGACTTGCTATCAAAACCGGATAATCCTCCTTGGCTCGTAATGGGGCCCCATTGGTCTTTGAGGTCATTTACAGTAAGCCAAAGGGCATATTCCTCAAACCGATCCAGGCCACCTGCCAGGAAACCCAAAGCTCCCTTTAACGCTTCAAGGGTGGGGATCGATCCCAGGGACCTGATCACTTCCAAACGGACCTTGGGACTAGGGTCTTTCAGGGTGGATTGAAGGATTTCCCAGCGTTTTGCCTCACCTACCTTGGCCCAGGAAAATGCGCGCAAAGCTCCCGCCCGAATCTTCGGCGAGGACGATTGCAATAGTTTTTGAATCAAATCCACGGAATGATCCTGAAGGGCCAACCGTGCCCATTGTATTTGCATAAGCAAATCATCCCCTGCCCCATTTTCCAATTGGGCAAGTTCGCGAAGCAATCCGGCAGGCTCCCTGTCCCGCATGACCATTCGGGCATGGTGCCTTGTCCATTCAAGGTCTGCTCCCAAGGCTTTTACCAATGCGGAATCCGACAACTGGTAAAGATTGGGTTTGGTCCGGGCTGCCTTGCCAGAAGGGCTAACCCGCCAAATACGGCCATGGGTTTTGTCCCTTCTGGGATCGCGAAAATCGACTTCCCCGTGTTGAATGATTGGATTGAACCAATCCGCCAAATATATGGCACCATCGGGCCCTTGCCTGACATCAATGGGCCGAAATGCAGGGTGGTTACTCCGGATTAGTTCAACCGATTCCTTGGCTTGAAACCCTGCCCCATCTTCGGAGAGGCGAAACCCGCAAACCCGGTGCCCCCTGAAATCGTTGGTTATGAGGGCCCCATTCCAACCCTCGGGCAGGTGATTACCTGTGATACGCTCCAATCCACAATACTTTGGCGAGCCTGGATTCAGTCCGGGAAAAGTGCGCCTTGCCCCCACAGCAGTAAAATACCAGCCTCCCTGGAAGATATAATTGATTCCCTCCCCGCCTGCCCCGTCCGTTTCAAAAACCTGACCATTTTCGTCCCAACAAAGGCCCCAGGCATTCACCAAGCCCCTCATGAGAATGTCTAGTTCCAAAGATTTGGTTCGCATGGCCCAGGTACCCCCGCCACCAAGCCGTTTTGGCCCGTGGGGAGTTTCGAGGTGACTATGAATGTAGATCGACTGGTTGAAATAGAGCCTGCAATCGGGGCCAAAGCGGATGGTGTGGAGCAAATGGTGGGTGTCCTCCGTTCCAAAACCGGAAAGGACCACCGTGCGTTTATCTGCCTTGCCATCCCCATTGGTATCCTGGAGGTAAACAAGCTCCGTACTATCGGCAACATAGACACCGTTGCCATCCGGTTCGATCCCGGTAGGAATAAGCAAACCATCCGCAAAAACAGTCGTTTTGTCTGCTTTTCCGTCACCATCTGTGTCTTCAAGGACCACAATTTTGTCATTGGCTGTTTGACCTGGTTTGATCTGGGGATAGGTTTCCGAACAGGCAACCCACAGGCGCCCTTTGCTGTCCCAAGCCATTTGAATGGGTTTGGCAAGAATGGGATCCGCGGCAAACAGGTTGACCTGGAAACCCGGGGCCACCTGAAAAGTGGCCCTCTCTTTTTCAGGGTCTGTTTCCACCTGAAGGGGTGCGTTTCGTTGGGCCAAAATGGGATTTACAGCCAGCACAACAAAACAAAAAACGGTTGAAAAAAGCTTTGTCAAAAACTTTGGATCCATGGCAAACTACTCCATTTTTATAAATATCAAGATAGAATGAATTTATTTAAAATCAGTCCTTTAAGCTTAACGAAAGGGAATGGGTTTTGGGTTGGGAATATTGGAGAACCTTTTTTTCCAATGCCTCAATATGAGGATCGAATTGGGGTATTTCTATAGAGTTATTCCCCTGTTCATGTTTGCGGAATCCAAATAAGTAGGTTTCATTTTGAGGCCGCCATCTGTAGAAAAATTGCTGGTTTTTGGCCGCCACCACTTTACGGAGTGCCTCCATTTGGGCGTTATCTCCCGGCAAGGTAATCGGGACGCCTTTGGCCCAATCCCCTGACTTTGCGACAGCAATCACTGTCTTTCCTTCCCGGAGGACCCAAGTCCCTTGTCCCAAATCGGCTACCAACAATTCCCCTTGGGACATGGTTCCAAGGGGCAATCGGTCCGATTGAAGGTTAAAAGTCAAGGTCCCTTCCTTGGGGTAATTGATTTCAGTCAAGACACAGCCTTTCAATTCTTTGGAATTGGGGGTAAGGTTGGCCCGAAACCCCACAGCTTGGGAATTCAATCCCAGCATTTTGATCCATCCGGGAATTAGATGCCGATACCCATCGGGAGTAAGGTGAATCCCGTTGGACGAGAAGTTTGGCGAGGTCAAAACAAGGGAGGTGGTTGTCAAAAAACCAACCCCGGCATCATGGGCTATTTCCTGAATGGCAAGATTGTACTGTTTTTGTTGGGTATCCAAGGCATCTGTAGAAACCAATTCGGGCGGGTGGTTAACAACCGGTTGGAGGCCCGTGAGGTGGATTTTGGCACCCAATGGTTTAAGGTCCTTCAGCAACCTGGCATATTTGGTTTTGAAGTTTGAAATCCCTTTGGCACTCTCAAAGGCTTCATTAAAGCCATAACTCACCAAAATAAGGTTGGGTTTCAAATCCCTGATATTTTTGAGGAGTTCCTTGTAGCCATCCTCGACAGAACCAAACCCTGCACGGGACTCCCCGGAAACATTGTCCCCGGACCATCCAAGGTTGCGCCAAACGATTTTTTTGCCCGGAAAAAGGGCATGGACGGAGGCTTCCCAATGGGAGGATTGCTGCTCCCTTTCCACCCAGGTGGACCCGACCCAAACAACCCGTGTTTGGTCCCCCATTGTAACCTGTCCGGAAACGGCACAAAGGGTGGTTAAAAGCGGTAATAAGGAAAGCATAAAAACCCCAAATAAAACGGTCCTGGAAACATCGAGGTGGGAGGAATTTCCATTGGCGAAAGGGCCCAATCGCAAAAACGAAGCATTGCAAACCAGGTCATTCTGACTTACGCTTTTTTTGTTTTATGAACTGGTACCACCTGAAGGCATTCCAAAGAGCCAGGAGAAATGCAAACCACGCCGCTCTTTGCGGGGTTTGACCCAGGGGCAAAGTTAAGCCCGGCGAACCATCGTCCCCGGATTTTACCAATAATGCCAATCCAAGCACAAACCAAATGCCCATCATGACCGGGCGGATCCATTGCCCCATAGACCCTTCCGTTTCCTTGAAAAGCCCTTAACGGATTCCATAAACCCGTTTGTAAAGGTCCTGTTGTTCGGCCATCATTACGGCAAAAGCAGCGGAGCGATTTGGATCCGGATCCACAGTAGAATCAAAATCGGGATCAGGAAAGGGTTTCGTTGAACTGAAAACCCCTAACGCCTCGAGGGCAAGAAGTGCCATGCCTCTGCTGGTGGTTTCGCTAATGCGGCAAGGCTTGATGGAGTGACCTAAAGCATCCGCCATTCGGGAAACCCAAAACGGGCTGGAAAGGAATCCCCCCCCCGCCACAATTTCAATTTCGGCTTTTCCAAGGAAGCTACCCATGGAACCAAAAATAAGGGCCAACCGGCAGGAAACGGCCTCGAGTGAAGCCTGCATCAAATCCAGGGGGCTTGTATCCAGGGTGATTCCGGAGATAAGGCCTTTGGCTTTGTCATTCCAATTGGGGGCCCTTTCACCCGCCCAAAAGGGAAGGATGGTAAGGCCATGGATGCCGACCTCCCTTTCGGATAGCCGTTCTTCCAGATGGGAAAATTCCTGGATGTTTTGCCTCATCCAAGCAAAAATGTTTCCGCCTTCGGTGGTGGCACCGCCGATAAGGGGCCTATTCTTGTCGATCCGGTAATTCCAAAGTCCTTTGGGTAAGGTTGAGGGAACCCGCTTGGGTACGGTTCGAATGGCAGCGGTGGTTCCGATGGTCAGGGCAACTCTTCCTGGCTTATGGGCTCCACTTCCGACATTTGCGGCCGCCCCATCGGAAATAGGCAGGAACCATGGGATGTCGGCAAGGGAAGGCCAACGCCTGGCCCATTTGGCGGATAATCCACAAAGAGCATCGCTAAAATCCCCTAATGGTGCCATCCGGTTGGGTTCAAGGCTGGCCCGGTCCAATCCCACCTGGTCCCATCCCAGCGATCTTCGATCAAGCAATCCTGTCCATGACGCAAGGGAAAGGCTTGTACGGATGGTTCCAAACCATTGACTCAACAACCAATCGGTCCAGGAACAAATGGTTCGGGCCTTTTTCCACAAATCCCCCTGATTCCCGGATAGCCAAGCCAATCTCGCAGGCCAATAACTGCAATGGGTCATGCAGCCTGTCCTATCGTGGTCCTGTGTTTGGTTGAACTTTTCGCGAAGCAATTCTGCCTCTGCCTGGCACTGATTGTCGGCATAGGTGAAAATTTCGGTGATGGGTTGTCCACGACCATCCAAAACAAGCATACTGCTGGCAAACGAATCGCAGGCAACCGCACGGATCTTGGAAGACAGGCTCCCAAGGCTTTCCAAAGCCTGGTCGATGACATTTCCGGCGGCCAAAAGCAAACGGTTGGGAGGAAATGTTCCCTCACCATTCCGACCTGTTTGAAGGACAACCACCTCCTTGCCTTGGACCCTATCCGGATGAAGCAACCTGGCCTGGGCATCATAAACCAAGGCACGAATGGAACTGGTCCCAATATCCAGAGTCAAAACAAGGGGGCCAACCGCCTCATCAGGAAGGACAAAGGCCATAAATCAGGCGCTCCCCTGGGATTCAACCTGCCTGGCTTGGGCCAGAAGGGACAAGATCGCCATCCTTACTCCCAGGCCGTTAGCCACTTGGTCAAAAATGGCGGAATTCGGTCCATCCGCCACCTCGGGAGTTAACTCCACGCCCCGATTGATCGGTCCTGGAGCCAGCAAAAGAAGGCACTTTTTGGCACGGGCCATTCGGGCGGCAGTCATCCCAAAAAGCCGATAATATTCACGAATGGAAGGGAAAAGGCCAACCCGTTGCCGTTCAAACTGGATCCTTAGCACATTGACGACATCCAGTTCAGGAAGGATTTCATCAAGGGAATAACCGATTTCGACCCCCATTTGGGTAACCTCGGCGGGAATAAGGGTTGGAGGGCCGCAAACAATCACCCGGGCTCCCATTTTTAAAAGGCCGTGAATATTCGACCGAGCCACCCGACTATGGGCAATGTCTCCCACCAGGCCTACTGATAATCCCTCCAACTTTTGAAACCGTTGGCGAATGGTAAGGATGTCAAGCAGTGCTTGGGTGGGATGTTCATGGGCTCCATCACCAGCGTTAATGATTCCCGCTTTGATGTGGTGGGTTAAAAGGTGTGGTGTGCCGGGAACACTATGGCGAACCACCGCAAAATCCATTCCTAACGCTTCCATGTTTCGGGCGGTGTCTATGAAGGATTCCCCTTTGGAAACACTGGAACCAGACGAAGAAAAATCGGTAACATCCGCCCCTAAACGCCTTGCTGCCTGGGCAAAACTAACCCTTGTCCGCGTGGAAGGCTCATAAAAAAGGTTTACCACCATCCGTCCAACAAGGGTTTGTAATTTGGATGATCCTGGCTTGCTATTGGGCAACATCCGTTGCGCTTCATCCAGGATATGGTGAATTTCCCAAGGAAATAGCTCTTCCAAACCCAACAAATGCTTCCGAGTCCAAACCCTATTTCCATTTTCATGAACCAAGGGAGGCACGACCTACTCCGGAAACCAAAAGGAAAACCGATTTTTCCCTACTTGGCAGGTTTGGAATGCCAAATGGGACCCTATTCCATTTTAAGAAAAATTCGTTCCGTTCATGAAAAATTTAAGGGATACGCCATGTTTCCAAGCCAGGCAAAATGGGATTTGAAGCTAATGGCAAACCTAGGCAAGTTGCCAAAAAAATAGGTAAGAGCCTTTAACGGCCTTACCTATTGGACCAATTGTATTTATTTGAAACAGGGTTTTAGATCGTGGTCGCCTTTTGATACGCCTCTTCACTGGAAAGGATTCCAATTGCAGCCACCGCTTGGGTTCCCGCCTTTTTCGCGGAAGAAACCCAAAAGGTCAATCCGGATTGGCCAGCCAAACGGCCCAAATAGGTTGCATAAAACCCTTGTACCGTTTGGCCCAGGTATTCGTTGCTAAAAAGGAAAGCATTGACGACATTGGCCCGGGAGGTGCCTGAAAGCATAATGTTGGACCAGTTGGTCAATTCCTGAGGGGTTGGTGCCCGATAGAGCAGGTTTTGGAACAAGGAATTGACATAGGCCGTAACGGGAGGGTTTTTCAGTTGATATTCCGGACTAATCAGGATTTGGGTCATCACTGTTTCTTGTGATTTTCCCGATAGAAGTTGGTTAACATAATTGTTAAGTCCGGGCAAATCGGCAGAACGACCCAAAAATTTGGTGTACCAGGATTGGACTTGTTTGACCCTATGCTCGGCGGAGTTCCAAATTGCTGTAACAACCGATTGGCGAGCCGCTCCCCCGTCCAAAAGCCCGACATAATTGGTTAAGCCAGCCGGATCGGCTGCCCGATTGAGGATGGTTGAATAAAGGTAATTGACATATCCAGTATTACCTACACCTGTATTAATGGTGGTGACAACCACATCATTGCCATCCCCCCCCGCATAGGTAATTACAAAACTGGCTCCCCCTGCGGAAAAAGTGCTACCTTCAGGTAGGCCAAAAAATGTTCCGGAAACCGGGGTGGAACTTCCGTTATTGATAATCGTGTATTTGGATCCATTGAGAGGGAAATATTGCCTCGCCAAGCTAACTTGGAGCGATGCGCCTGACAATATCACACCTGTACTGGCGGCAATTCTATCGTTGTTAAGTTGGCCGGGAGTTTGCAAATCAAATTGGGCGGTCGTTGAGGGACCAAGGTTTACCGTACTTACCCGGAGTGTACCCACCGCATTGGGGGGAGCTCCCGGATTGACTACCTTGGCCGCTGCCGTTGCCGTCGTCACCGCCCCGACTGTTCCCAGGCCTGTGAAAACACCCCCGTTGACAACCACGGAGGTCGAGGGGAAGGACTCATTGATCTGCAATATTCCGTTACTTACGGAAAATGACCCGATGTAGTTGGAACCGGATTGACCATTGGCAATGGTAAGGGTGGTGTTACCCGAACTTCCAGTTCCACCTTTGTTAATATCAACAGCACCAAAAAGGGGCCCGGAGACTGCTGCTTTTTGTTGGAAATTGATCATTGCATTTGTGGTTTTACTGGATTGAATTTGACCAACTACAGCCGTGTTTTGAAAATTGATATTTCCATTTGGTTGTTGAATGTTCAAATTGGTTATATTAACCTTACCTTGAAAATTGGTGGTCGCTGAATTCTGAACTATAACCTGAGCCAAATTTGCAACCGCAGGAACCACGGTGGTTGTTCCTGCTGACCCGGAATTTAACGATAAACTAACAAGGTTATTGATACCAGAAATAGACCCATTGTTTTGTCCCAAGGAGATATTGGCACCCAAAGGGGCAACACCTTTATTCGTGGTGTCGATTCCTCCATTCGTTTGCAAAACGAGATTCCCAATGGAGATCGGTTGACCAAGGCTTGCTATGGTCCCACTGAGGTTTATATCCGAAAGCGTCGTAGGCGCATTAAAGCCACCCCCAAAAACATAATAATCGGTGGGGCCAGCTCCCATTGTCAGGGAACCATTGTTATCCAGGATGGTTGGCCCGGCAGTCGTGATATTCAGGATATTGGCCCCGCCTCCCATGGTCAGGTTGAAATTGGGGTTCAAGGGATCAATGAGAATGGAATCCGCAGTAATTTTGGAATTGATTGAAATGTCACCAGGGCCGGACAGCAGAAGTTGGCCAATAGGTGCCAATCCACCCAAGTCGCCCAAAGGAGCGTTTACCACCACTCCGGTATTGGATTGAAGGTTTAATCCGGTATTGTTAAGGCTTTGAACCCCACCTCCAACGGTTATTTGACCTGAGGCCGTGAGCAGGTAATTGGTATTGTTCAAAATATCAATATTAGTGCTACCTTGGAGGGTAATCATTCCCAAAATAGAGGGTGTATTCCCGGCTATCAATCCATCAATCAAATTGATTGAATTGGCAGTGATGGTGATTGATCCATTAGCTTGAATCTGGTTTACTTCAATTCCATCATAGGCAGTAACATTTAAGTTAGTAATCCCATTATCCAATTGTCCGATTGACATTCGGTAAAGTGAGGGTGGTGGGGTAACATCCGTAGGATCGCCGACCAAGTTCAAAGTAATGCTGTTTAATGCATTACCGGAGATGGAATAATCATCGATATCCAGGACACCACCTTGGGTCGTGGTACTATGAACAAGGGAAATTTGCTTGTTCATGCCAAGACCGATTGCACTAAGGGTTCCACCTGTCCAAATAATATCTCCCGCCTGGGCCCCGTTTGTGGAGTTTGGAATGATGATTTCGGTAATGGAAGGATTGGATAAATATCCTGATAGGTCGCTAATGCCAATGGTTGCATCATTGGCATTCGGGGTTAAGGTAACCACCGATCCATTGATTGTGGGGGTAATGTTCGCCAGGGGCCCTACCCCAATGGCAATGTTGAACGCCGGGTTTTCCCGTTTCTCCAAGGATTCCAGACCCAATCGGGGTGAAAGGCGTTTGGATTTTCCATTGGAAGGATTTGAGCAAATCCATGCCCCAACCCATTTGCTCAAAAAACTACGATTCTTGGCGGTCATAATTCTTGGACCCTTTCGCTCAATGCCCGGGCCAGGGAGACAATTCTCTCCTACCACGGAAGGGAGTTCCATTGGGCCAATCGGCTCTTTTTCCCGACTAACCCATTGATAGCCAACGAGTTCCCAACAGCTTTTCAGGGGGGGACCCTTCAAATCCCCAATAACATCCCAATTACCCCATTTTTCCTCAACTTGGATTGAGTGGTTGGTTCTGTTAATAGGACGATCGAACCACTTTTCCCGATTGGCATAATCGGAAGGACCCTTTCCTTAGGCAGAATTAGCCCGGTCCCCAGGATTAGGAATGGGTCCAAATGGGTCTTTTTCGGCCCGGTGGTCCTACCCTTCATGATTCAAAAGAAACCATTTTTTTAGCAAGCAATTACCCCCCGGATTGCCATTTGAAATATTTGGGCTCCCAAGGACCCGGATGCTTTTTGAATAAATGGTTTATCCCGTTTGCAGGAAATCACTTTTGGGCATTTTTCATTCCCAAGGATGTTCCAAACCTTGAATGGACTTCCGGTGACAGGATCGGGTAATTAGTACCTTGGCAGGGATTCCACTCCAAGGGGCAACGCATGGCCAGTTACCAGGGGCATTTCCGTTTCTCATCGGTATTGGCGGTTGGAACCGCTGCGGTAGCATGTATGTGGCTCCAATTTGATTGGGGCGCTACCTTTCTGGTGATTGCCTTGACGATTATTGGGGGATTGGCCCCGGACCTGGATAGTGCATCGGGAATTCCGGTTCGGGAATTGTTTGGTTTGGCCTCAATAGTTGCCCCCTTGTTTTTGGCTCCCAGGATCAAAGAACAACTTGGATTAACGATTGACCAACAGCTGGCCATGATCCTCATCCTGTATTTTTTTGTTAAATACGGTTTATGCAACATTTTTAAACACTTTACGGTCCATAGAGGGATGTTTCACAGTATCCCCACCATGCTAATACTTGGCAGTTTAGTGTTTTTGGCTACCAAGCATTCCACCGCCGAAGAAGAAACCATGATCCACCGCCTTACCTTTGCAATCTTTGCCATGGTAGGCTTTTTCGGTCACCTTGTTTTGGACGAATTCTATTCCATCAACCTTGATGGCATGGCCTTAAGTGTTAACCAATTTTCTGGGACTGCGGTGAAATTTATTGGCCCTTCCATGGGTTCCAATGTCTTTTGCTATGCCCTCCTTGGTGGCTGTGGTTACTGCGTTTATCACGACACAAAGGATCATTACGGGGAGGTAAAGGAAGCGGTCCAGACCATGCAAGGTAAAATGCTTTCTTCACCAAAAATGCCCCAATGGTTTGGTGGCAATAGCGGTGAAAAAATGGGGGTTGTCCCGGCTTTGGCGAATCCTGATTCAAAAACCACTCCATTGGTTTCCCCAACTAAAGCCAATGGGAACCTGATAACGGCCAGCTGGGATAATCCCGGAAAATAATTTTCGATGAGGATTTTTCACTAGGTAAATTGGACCTTCATTTCACCATTTGAAAGTATCATGGCTACCATTTCTCCTTCCACGGTGACCCCTTGAGAGGATAAGGCCTCCGACCCGTTGATTCGAATGACCTCCCCTTGGCTTTCGACCCCTGGCAACCCCTTTAACAGGACATGAACCTGTTCCAAAACCAAAGATTTCAGGAAGGGTATGGGTAACGATTTTCCCAGTTTTATTTGTATTAGTTTCGACAAAACAACCTTTCCCTCAAAGGAAAGAGCCCATTTCATTTCAAATCCCAGGGAACCTAGTGGAGTTTTAATGCTCCCCCGGGTTAATACCCCCTCAGAGGTAAACTCCGCCTCCTGGAGGATCAGGTCAACCCTTGAGTTGGTTACCCAAGCCAGAAGCTTTAACAAATCGGCGTTGGTTAAAACCATTTCTTTAAGGGAAACCTTCATTATTTAATTCCAAATGTGCCTTTGATACCCAGCCCCAAGGCATTAGGTTCCATAAAAAAGGAATAGGAAATGAGGTGCTTCATGGTTCCAAAAAAAATTCGGTTTGGGGTTTTAGGAGTTGCGAAAATCAATGACCGGGTCTTTCCCTCATTTGAGCGAACCCAACATGCGGAATTGGCCGGTATTGCCAGCCGCGACCCCCAAAAAAGCGAAAAAGCTGCCCAATTGTGGAACATTCCGAAGCATTTTGGTTCTTATGAAGACTTGATTGCCGACCCTGCCATTGATGTCATTTATAACCCACTTCCCAACCACTTGCATGACAAGTATACCCGGCTTGCCGCGGAAAAGGGCAAGCACATCCTTTGTGAGAAGCCCCTTTGTCCTTCCGCCCAAGAATCGAAATCCCTTTTTGATTATTGCAAAGCCCAAAAGGTCATCCTGATGGATGGTTTCATGTGGCCTCACCATCCAAGGACGAAAAAACTTCGCGATATTCTGGATTCGGGTCGATTGGGGAAGGTTCGGCGAGCTCATGGCTCCTTTACTTATCCCATGGATCCCCTTGATCCGGATAATATCCGGCTCAAACCTGAAATGGGGGGAGGAGGATTATTGGATGTTGGCTGCTATCCGATCTATGGCATTCGCTGGGCGTTTGGCGAGGAACCGGTTCGAGCGTACGCCTCTGCGGAATGGAAATACGGGGTGGATATTGAAATGGCAGGGGTCTTGGAGTTTGCCGATGGCCGGACGGCGACCTTTGATTGTGGGTTCACCCAACCCCTCCGCATGAACCTGGAAATCGTGTGCGAAAAAGGAGTTGTCCGGATTCCCAAAATGTGGCTTCCGGAACCGGAAGCGAGCTATCACATCGAGTTTAGCGACGGCGGCCACGAGCAGGGCACCTTGCCTGGGATGGATCAAATCGCCTGCATGTTGGATAACATGGCAAAAAAGATTAAGGGTCTTCCCAATGATGTCCCGTGTGGCAGAAACGCTTTCCGAACAGTTGCGGTGCTGGATGCCTTGGCAAAATCCGCTGTGGATCATCGACCTGTTGAAATAACCAAATGGGAAGATTAGTCTTTCTCAAAGCAACCGGAGCGTTCCTCGGGTCAAACCAAATTGGTTGTTTGCCCTAATCTCCCGCCAGGCAGATTTAGGGTCTTTTTTCCCGGATAAAACCTCCCGGTAGGTCGCCATTGTTTTGAAAACAATGGGGGAGGATTCGTGTAAAAACTCGAGCCGAAACCACTCCACTCCCAAGCGCTTCATACCTGGAATATATTCCAGTGCGGATTGGGCAACTTCGTTGTAAACCGTGTTTCGACACCCTGCGTCGACCAACACGGGAAAATCCGAATGGGCCCAATCGCGAAGCCTGACTTTATGAACCTCACAGGGTCGGCCGCAATTGGTGTGGTCTGTTCCCTTGGAAAGAAATGCCGCATAAACACAATGCTCCATGTGAAACATGGGCATGGGAAAATGAACGACCGCCTCGATTCGAAATCCGCCAATCGCTTCCGCCAGGGCAGACCATTCTCCAAAATGCAAATCATGGGCCGCTACAATTCTGGCCATCCCCATGTTCAAAAACCTGTCTGCGGCAATGGGATTTGCCAAGTTAAGGGAAAAGTCCGCCACAAGGTCCTTGCAACCCATTTCCTGGGCAATTTCCCAGGTAGCCAGATTTCGCACCAACACAGGACGCTTTGGATCTTGTAGCACCGATCGAATCAAGCCTTCCTCACCGGGCTTAATGATTCTGGGTCCCGCGACCCCCAGGGGAAGTCCTGCCAAGGCCCTATCCTCGAGAAGGGCCCGCAGGTCCTTGGCATGTTCCATATCGAGCCAAATTCGGTCGGGCCAAAAATCAGAGGGTAGGGTTGCAATGGCCCGAACTTGTTCCGGATTGCGAAGCAGGATTGCCAAAAGGGGGCCGGAAGGGATATGAAGGGAATGGGCCTTATCACGCCGTACACATATTTCGGCTTTTATTTTTGCCAAGGCACCCTCATCGGCCCCTTCCATGTTGGGACAAGCGGAGGCAACCAGTTGGTTCATCACCTCGCGGCGAAGGCGATTCAATTGGCTGGCAGGCAGGTGCAACCCATCCACGGCATGGGCTTGGATGGTGCCTAGTGAAAAGGGAGTATCTCCAACCCGTCCCAAGGTTTTGACAAGGGCATCATTTACCGGAGCTTTTTGGGATTTAAGGAGGGGTCCTTCCCAAATTGCCTTTGCGATTGTCCCCAAGCGGGTGGTTGCCAATACCTCAAGTGGACCGCCCTCGGACCCTGTCAGGATAAAATCTACAGGAGGTCTAAGGTCATTGTCCCTGTTTTTGTTTTCGAGGTCGTTTGAAAGTCGAGCCTGAACCTTCTGGCGAAAGCGGGGATCATCGGTTTTCCAAATGGGAGTACCGGGTAAAATCACCTTATCTCCAAAATTGGGTCGATCCAGCCGCATTTCGACCAACCCATCCAATCGGCGCCGAAGGAATCCAACCCTGCCACCCGGTTCCCTGGTTTGTGGCAATGCCAAATCAAAAACGATACCATCCCCGGCCGCCAAGTCCGGATCATCCTTGGCAAGACGGACCAAATAGGAGGTTCCGTGTGTCTCGACGAGTTCACCAACGAACACGCCCCGTGCCTTGGGAAACCGGCCCCGAACAAGGCGCTGATGATTGACACCTTCGAGAAAACCTGGAACAAATCCTCGGGAAAACGCCAAGGATAGGTCCCTCGTTTCTTCCCAGGGAGGGGCCCAAGGGACTTCATCCGTGGCGTGAAACCGGGCATTACGGTAGGCGTTAACAGTGGTTGTTACATATTCAGGTCCTTTAAGGCGACCCTCTATTTTCAGGGAAACCACGCCCAATTGGGTTAATCCTGCGACCAAATGCCGGGCATCCAAATCTTGTGGACTGAGGAGATAGGTTTTATCTCCGAGATCCTTTTGAACCCCATCCACAAGCATTTCATAGGGGAGCCTACAAGCTTGCGCGCATTGGCCCCGGTTTGCACTCCTCCCCCCCAAGGCCTCGCTCGTCAGACATTGCCCACTATAGGCAACACAGAGGGCTCCATGGACAAAGACCTCGAGGGGAACGGATGTATCTTTGCGTATTTTGGCGATGTCCAAAAGGGATAATTCGCGCCCCACGACAACCCTTTTGACTCCCCAGGAAGCGATAAGCCTTATTCCTCTCGATTCGGTTTGACTCATTTGGGTGGAACCGTGGATCTCAATCCCGGGCACCATCTTCCTGAGGAGATCGACAATTCCCCAGTCCTGGACAATTACCGCATCCACTCCAGCCTTCGATGCCTTCCAAAGGCATTTTGCGGCCGAATCCAGCTCCGAGGAAAAAATCAGGGTGTTAAAGGCCAGAAAACCCTTGATCCCATGCCGATGAAGGTAGCGCATCATTTCGGGAAGCTCGGCAAGCTCGAAATTTGCAGCCCGATGCCTGGCACTAAATTCTTTCAATCCGAAGTAGACCGCATCCGCTTTGGCAGCAACCGCGGCAACCAGGGATTCACGGCTTCCTACCGGGGCCAATATTTCAGGACCTACATTGGCCCAAGTGGAGGGCTTGAATCCAATTGCATGGTCAACCCTTGTCATAATGCCAAAATCTCCCCTGCACCCATATCCAGGAGCTGCCGTCCCAATTCAGAGCCCAGGGCGACCGGATCCGCCAACACCCCAGAAAGGGAGGCTTCCAGGCGCCTCTTCCCGTCACAGGCAATCACCACTCCGCGCAGGTGCATTTCCATTCCAAAAACCGTGGTGTCGATTCCGACAGGAATCAAACACCCCCCTCCCAGTTCGACCAAAAACGCCCGTTCCGCCAAAACTTCGGCAAGGGATTGGGAATCACTTGTGGATTCAATCGCCTGGGCTTCGAGTGTATTTGGGATTCCCACCTCAATCCCAATGGCCCCTTGCCCCACAGCAGGAAGCATCCAATTACGATCGAGAATCTCGGTGATATTTGCTCCCAACCCCAATCGTTCCAGTCCAGCCTCGGCAAGAATTATCCCGTCGAGGTCCTGATCCACCAGTTTTTTTAACCGGGTATCCACATTTCCCCGGAGGTCAACAATATCCAAGTCAGGCCGATTCCAAAGTAATTGGGCCTTTCGCCTGATACTGCTTGTTCCTACCCGGGCCCTTTTGGGGAGGTCATCAAAGGATTTATGTTTGATGGAAACAAAGGCATCGCCGGTGGGGCCCCTGGTAGGAACGGAACCAAGTTTCAACCCTAAAACGGGAGCAGTGGGAAGGTCTTTCAGGCTGTGCACGGCACCATGTGCTTGGCCTTCCAACACGACAGCCTGGATTTCCTTGGTGAAAAGTCCATCTCCCCCGATTTGGCCCAGAGGGCGATCCTGGATCCGGTCGCCCTTGGATTCAACCCCAACCTCCACCACCTGAATGTTGGGATCTCCCAAACGCAACAGCCCGGCTACATGCCGGGCTTGCCATAGGGCCAACGGGCTGGTCCTGGTTGCCAAACGAATTATCATTTCTAAAGGAGGGACTGTATTATTAGTCCCCACCGCCCCCACCAAAATCCCCGCCACCACCACCCCAATCACCACCGCCTCCACCAAAATCTCCTCCGCCGCCACCCCAATCGCCACCCGAGCCGGAATAATCGGTATCCTGGCCTGAGGAAGAATCTCCCCCTACACCGGTATCACCAGTACCGCCACCAGAACCCCAAGCTTGGTGACCACTGTTCCCAAAGAAATGGTCATACATCCACATACCAGCGGCGGCCCCAAACATCCCACCCAGCATATTACTCATGAAACCACCGCCACCATATCCCGAACCCATGCCAGGTGCCCCTGCACCGCCACCACCCCCGCCACCGGTCATTCCACGAAAAATACCCATAACCAGCATGATGGCGGCAATTGCCAATGCGCCTATACAAAGGTAGCCTAAAATGGGATTCATTTTTTCGTCTTCAACGGGACCAGCCTTTGCCGGTTTCCCTTGGGCAACCGCCCTGCCGGATTGTCCTTGATGCAACTTGACCTTGGTGCTGATAAAACCCACGAGGGTCTCCAAAGCCTCATCCATTTTTTTCGCCTTCAAAAGGGGTTGGATGATTTTAATAACCTCATCCCGATCACTTATTGTGAACTCCTTTTGAAGGGTATTTTTCCCAATTTCAAATTGGAATTTGGCCGGATCCTTAACCAACAATAAATAGACCCCGTTAACGGACTGGGCTTTGGCCCTTCCCAGGGCATATTCATTCACCCATTTTGAGGTACCCTGTTTGTCCGTCAGGTCTGGACCACCCTTTTCCTTTGCGGGGAGATTTTCCAGCGTTTCAACCAGAATTTCCTTTTTGTGGGAATTCCGAAGGTTTTGAATTTGGTCTTCCGCTTTGCGGACAGCCTCTGGACTAAACAGCTTGGCAGCGTCCTGGACCCCGCCATTAGCCAAGACCGAACCTGAACCCAAAGCGGCCCAAGCAAAGGCCACTGCGGCCGTAAAAATCTGCAAATAACGCTTCATGGTTTTCTCCCCCATCGGAACAACCATTTTTTCATCCTGATGGCTGAACCTAACCTCTTTTATTTTACCGAATGACCCGCATTTTGGTTCGTAAAAACCAGGAATTGGTGGTAAAAAAAAGCCAACCCTAATGGGGCTGGCTACTTACCTAGCTTGAATAAATCCTGTATTTCACTTATTTCTTATCCTTACCCTAACATTTCATCATCCCGGACAATCCAATCAACAATCCAAGCGTTTAGATCACGAAGCATGTCCTCATGAATGCGATGGTTGGTAGGATAGGTACGGGAGGTAACCATCATTCCCGCATTAACCAATAGTTTTTGATCTCGTTGGGCTTGCCCTAATGTTGCAATGGAATTGACCAAGCCATGCGCATGAAAAAGGGATTTGCCACGCAATTCGTTGAGTTTGGAAAGAATCCGGCACCCTTGGGGAATAAGTCCATTTAATGAGGCAACCCCGGCAAATTTGTCCGGATGGGAAAGTCCAATCCGATAGGCTTGGCTTGCTCCTTCACAAAAACCGGTCAAAAAGATCCGCTCAGAATGGATGTGAAATTGCCGCCTTGCCATTTCCACGGCCTTGAAAATGTATTCTTCCAAACACGCATCCTGATCATGACCCATACCCCAGGAAAATCCTTGCTGGAATTCCTGATTGGTCAACGATTTTGTGCCCCGAAGGCCAATACAGATAAAATTCCGACGGCTAATCTTGGGTGCCAACTTGATGATTTTTTCCTCATCACCCCCCTTTCCGTGGAGCATAACCACAAGGGGATAGGGGTACCGGGATTCGTATCCATGGGGCAAGAAAACCCGAACGGGAAACGCATCGGAACCCAAGACCTTGGTCGAATAAAACCCTTCCTTGGGTTTTTCAACCTTGGGCAGGACTTCGGTGGGAAGCATGAGGCTTTTCCGCCTTTACCGTTTTCGATGAGTTTTCCAGAAAATCAGGCACCCTGCCTGCCTGGTCCCTCAAAATGGCAAATTTGCCTAAAGTTTCATCCTCAATTTTAGAGTCCAAGACAATTCAGTGTCAACATCCGCGTTCCCTTACCCAGGGCAAAAAGCCAATGGAACCTTGCCAAGGGTAAGGTCCTAGGGATTGCATAGGACCTGACAAAAGAGATGATATGGACGACAAGGGTGATTTGGATAACTTAGGTGGTTTTTTTAGCCTAGATAGGTCTAAGGAAACCGGATAAAATGGCATTACCCATGGCATAATCCAAAAAGTCATCCAAAAATATTCAATTGCTCAATCCGTTCCACACTTCGTTTTTTCGACAATACCGGGCCCGGGAAAATTAATTATGCAGCTGGGAAAAACCATTCCTTTTCCGTTGTTTTATTGGCACACCGCTCCCGATATGTCCTTTATTGATGTGCGGAACCCGTCCCTTCCATCGGGTTTATGGTTTTTCCTTTAAGGCAAATTTTAAAAAGAATGGATGGGTGGGGCACTTTTTTCAAGGATTGCCCCACTGTTACGACTCTGGGTACATTGGATTTCTTGTGCGGTTCCAAACCCTTTTGCAACCCATGCCTGAACCAGGAAATCCGCCTGATCCTGGTTTTGGCAAATGGCAAACAGGGTCGGTCCCCAACTACTTTGTCCAACCCCCATAATCCCATTTTCCCGGCAAAAACCAAACCAATCCTCTGAGCCCTCCCGATGATCCCCACCCTGCCATAAGGCGAAAGGCTCCCCGGCAAGCCGATTGAAATCCCCAATGGCCTCTCCGAAACTTTGCCAATCCACCGATTGCAAAGCAGGAAGGACACCCAATAGGGCCAATTTGCAAAGCCTGTCCCGGCGAATGGCTTCCACATTCGATGGATTGGGCTTCATCAATGCCTCAAAAACTTTCCATTCCTTGTTTCCACTTAGCCCTGGGGCAGTGGTCCGCCTACACAAAACAATGGGCCATTGGGTAGGAAACGGAATTCGTAAAAGCATTTGACCCAATGACGCCATCGGGTTAGGGGGCGTATTTTCACCTAACAGGTGACCAGCATCCACTAAAAAACCACCCTTTTCAAAGCCGTGGGATCCAATGGCACTGCGCAATCCCCTGTTGGAAACGCGACAAAGGGCATCCAAAGCCATTTGGTGCCCGGAAAGGGAACTGGCCAATTGGGTTAGGCCCAAGGCCATTTGGGTTCCACTTCCCAAACCTGAATGTTCCGGGAGTCCCCTTAAAATCCGAAAAGCAATGGGACAAAAGGCCGCTTGATCGGCTCCCAACATTCTAATTAAGCTCCCAAATCGATCGCATCCCTGCCCCTCTATGGACCAAAGAGAGGCCCTTTGGGCTGATATTTCCCAGGAAGGGCCATCAATCATCATTCCTAATCCGCCATAAACCCGTTCGCCACCAGGCCCTTGCTCGATGCGGGTGGAAAAGAGGCCAAAATGCAAGCGGCTTCCTCCTTGAATCCGCAAGATTTCGCTACTTTGGGGTTGGTTCATGGGAGTCAAGCCAATCGCCTTGTTAGGTGGTTTACCAACAGGTCCCATGCCTCCTTTTCACGAGGTCCTCCGGTTTTTTGGACAAGCAAGGCGAGGGGACCAATGGCTTGTTGAATTTCTTCCTTGGCGAGAATTTCCACCCGGCTATTCAGAATGGCCAATTCCAAAATGGCGAATTGGGCCCGGTTCCACCCACCAAAGGGGTAAAGATTATGGGTTCCAACGACCCGGCATCGGATCGTTGCCCTGACTTGACTTGTGTCGATATGGTCGACTTCAAATTCGAAGGCCTTGCAGGCTCCGGAAATGATCCAGCCTTGGATCATCCGGGCCGGTATTACATTGATTGTTTCCCTTTGGCCCACGGCCGCTTTTGCCAAAAGCAGCGAATCATCCAAAAGGTGAAAAACGCCAATCCCAGCCCGCGAGAGGTTTTCAAGGGTTTTTGAACCCTTGAACGGCTTAAGGAGGAATCCCTGTTCCAGGGAACCTTGGCATTCCGGGCCCATAGGTGACAAATGGGCTCCCCCCCGTTCATCGAGCGTCGAAACAATACCTTCTAGAATCAAAGGGGTAATCCATAGGGTGCTGGTGACATTCCTTCCAAGGTCGTTATAGTGGTCCCTTGGCGGTCAATGTCGAGGGATGTGCATGCTTGAAAATGTTCCTATAAGGCAAATTGTCCACGGAGGCCTTACCGTTGAGGGGTACAGCCGTGCCGCCGTCCAGAGTTATTGGCGGATTCCGGAATTGAAAATTGGCTTCGATTTGGGTGCCCACCCCTGGGATTTCATGAGCACCCCTAACTGGTTTATCACCCATATGCACCTTGACCATTTCGCTGCCTTACCGGTCTATGTGGCCCGAAGGCGGATGATGAAAATGGAACCACCCATCATTCACCTTCCCGCTTACGCTATTGAGGATGTCCGGCGAATCCTTCACCTTTTCCAGAAACTTGATCGTGGCAGAATGAATTATGAATTGGTTCCGGTGGAAGCAGGCATGGAATTTCCGGTCTCCAAGGAGCTTGTCGTAACCACATTTGCCACGACCCATACCATCCCCTCCACCGGCTACATCATTTGGGATCGACGCCACAAATTGAAGGAAGAATATATCGGTTTACCCGGTATAAAAATTCGGGACCTTCGGCATTCAGGGGTCGAGGTAACCCGTGAAATTCGTACACCGCTGGTCGCTTACACCGGTGACACCAATCCAGCCGGTTTGGATGCCTGCGAGGATGTTTTCAAGGCAAAGGTTCTAATTACCGAAATGAGCTTCATTCGCAAAAAACATACCAAGGACAAAATCCATAAATTTGGCCACATGCATCTGGACGATTTCATCGAACGGGCGGATCGTTTCCAAAATGAACTGATCATTTGTGCGCATGCAAGTACCCGTTACCACAATGATGAAATTGCCCGGACGGTGGAAAAACGGCTTCCGGAAAGCTTGCGGTCCCGATTGCAACTTTGGCTGTAATAGGCCTTGAAAATATGGTTTTGAAACCATTCCTGGGTGCCAAAACAACCGCGAGGCCTTTCGTTGGCTGGTTTAGCCCAAACTTTGCCCCATAATAACCAAAAGGAACCAAAGCAATTTTGGGGGTAGTCCCTAAAGTTTTTCCCATTTAGTTTTTTACGATTCCGAGGTAATGGCAAGATGTCCGAGACGATGGAATTCAAGGCCGAACTTAAGCAGCTTCTTCACCTAATTACCCATTCCCTTTATTCGGATAGGGAGATTTTCCTCCGCGAATTGATTTCCAACGCCAGTGATGCCATCAACAAGGCAAAATTCGACTCCCTGGAAAAAGACCACCTCCTGCAAAACGACAAGGATTGGCGGATTACCATCCGGGTGGACAAGGATCTGAACACCCTGACGGTGACCGACAACGGGGTGGGAATGAACCAGGAGGAGGTTATTCAGAACCTTGGCACAATTGCCCATTCGGGAACCAAAGCCTTTCTGGAACGGTCCAAAGAAGCCATGGCGTCCAATCGTCCCGACCTCATCGGCCAATTCGGGGTCGGTTTCTATTCGTCCTTCATGGTGGCAGACAAGGTGACGGTGATCACCAGGCAAATCGGCTTGAACGAGTCTGATGCCATTTCCTGGACCTCCGACGGTCAAGGATCCTACTCGCTTGAAAAAACCACTCGGTCCCGGCGCGGAACGGATGTGATCCTTCACCTCAAAGAGGATGCTCGCGAAAATTTTCTCGAACCCTACACCATCCAGAATCTGGTTCGGAAGTTTTCGGATTTTCTGGAAAACCCGGTATTCCTGGAAAATCAGGTTACCGAAAAAGAGGAAACCAAATGGGAATCCAAACAAATCAACAGTTCCAAGGCAATCTGGCTTCGTTCGAAATCGGAGGTTTCCACCGAGGAATACAATGAGTTTTACAAACAGGTGGGAAGTGACTTTGAACCTCCCGCCAAAGTAATCCACTATTCGGGAGAGGGAATAGCCGAATTCAAAGTGTTGCTATTCATTCCCAGGCAACAGCCCTATGATTTCGAATTTTACAATCCGAAATTTGGTCCCAAACTTTATGTTCAACGGGTCCTCATCCAGGATAATTGCACAGACCTCCTGCCACCATACCTCCGGTTTGTCAAAGGTGTGGTCGATTGTCCAGACCTTCCTTTGAATGTTTCCCGCGAGATCCTGCAAGACAATGTGACCATCCAGAAAATCAAAAAAGACATTACCAAAGAAGTTCTCAAGTCCTTGAAGGATCTCAAATCTTCTGAACCGGAAGTCTACCAGAAATTTTTCCAGGCTTTGGGTCAGGTCCTGAAGGAAGGATTAAGGATTGATTTTGAACACAAAGAAAAAATCATGGACCTTATGCTCTTTGAAAGCCTGTTAGGGGAGGCGGATAAACCCACGGATTTTGCGGATTATGTGGCAAAAATGTCCTTGGAGCAGAAGGATATTTTTCACCTGGGTGCGGAAAACAGGCAAGTCGCCCTCGCCAGCCCGGTTTTGGAGGCCTTCCGGAAGCACTCCATCAATGTCCTTTTTTTCACAGACCCGGTGGATCAATTCATCCTTCCCTACATGAACGAATACAAAGGGAGGAAACTTGTTGGCGCGGACCAGGGAGCCATCCCCGGCCTGGAATCGGTCGCCAAAGAGGATGAGGATTCCTTCGCCGATTTATTGGGTAAATGGAAGGATTGGGTCCCTGAGGTTGGAAATGCCCGCCTGAGTACCCGGCTTGAACAGAGTCCCGCCTGCCTTGTTTCCGAAGATGGCCAATCTTCCGCCCATATGGAACGATTGCTCAAGCGTATGGGCCGATCCGAAGGAATGCCTGCAACCGTTCGGACCATCGAGTTGAATCCCAAACATCCGTTTGTAAAAGCAATGAATACACTTTATAAAACCGACCCGAATTCCCCCAAATTGATCGATTCCGCTAATGTATTAACAGATTTGGCAACCATCGGCGAAGGGGGGCGGATTGAAAACCCGCTTTCCCTGGTTCAACGGGTAGTTACGATGATGGAGGCAGGGCTCAAGTCGTGATCCCCTTTGATCACACTTTACCCAGGTTTCCCCACACACTTTTTATTGCCCGCCATGCTCAATCCTTTGATCCGACCGTTTTCCATGGATTCGAGTCGGATATCCACCTTGGGGCCATTGGTGATGCCCAAGCCTTGGCTTTTTCAAAACGCCCAGACTTGGCAGAAATCGACCTGTTGGTAAGTTCCGGCCAACGGCGATCCATGCAAACCCTTGAGCCTTTGGCAAAAAAACTTGGGCTACCAATTCACTCGATTCCCGGGTTTCACGAAAGGCGGGTTGGCATACTCCAGGGTACACCCGTTTCCTCGTCCGCAAGCCTTTTTTCCCAAACACGAAAGGAATGGGCCCTTGGAAACAAGGACCACACAACCGAGGGAGCAGAGTCCTATTTCCAGGTTCGCAAAAGAGTTTTGGGAGCAATCGACCACCTCTTTGATCTTTGTCATCAATTGGGATCCAACCAACCCTTGGTGGTTTCCCATGGACTAACCATGAAAATCCTGTTATTAGAGCGAATGCTTGAAGGAAACGCATCGCGGTGGGATGAACTTGGACCCATTGAAAACACCTCCCTTTGGGCCATTGACTTTCCCCATCAAACCAGTTGGAATCCCAGAATCCATGGTTGTTTGTCCCATTTGGACCAAAAACCATTTATTTAGAATGACCTCAGGCCCAACCAAATGTTCTTGCCATGGGTGGCACACTTGGCCTACCGTTGGCATTCCTTAAGATTGACTTGGAATACTTTTTTGGGAAAAAAGGAAGCCGAATCCTTTAGCGGTTGGTTTTTTGGACGGGATGGTTTTGAAATGAATGAAGAGAATGGAAAAAAGAGGTTGGGTATCGTTGTAGGCGGGGGCCCTGCCCCGGGTATCAATGGAGTCATCAGTGCGGTAACCCTTGAAGCCATCAACCACGGTTGGGAAGTAATTGGTTTTTTGGAAGGATTTCGCCACCTTGTCAAAGGAAGCACCACCCAAAACCGTCTAATGACGGTGGAGGAGGCAGAGTCGATTGCCTTAAAAGGGGGATCCTGCCTGAGTACCGCAAGAGTCAACCCTGCCAAATCACCTGAGGATATGGCCCGGGTTTTGGGGGCTTTCAAAACCCTTGGCCTTGATTATTTGGTAACCATTGGGGGGGATGACACAGCGTTTTCAGGATCGCGAGTTTATAAAGAAGCCAAGGGGACCATTCGCGTTGCCCATGTTCCCAAAACCATTGATAACGACCTCCCCCTGCCCCCTTCCGTTCCCACCTTTGGCTATGAAACAGCCCGCCAAATCGGTGCCAACATTGTTAAAAATCTTGCCGAAGATGCCCGCACTTCCAGGCGTTGGTTCATTGTTGTTTCCATGGGCCGGGCCGCAGGGCACTTGGCTCTGGGTATAGGAAAAGCAGCTACTTCCGAGATTTCCATTATCCCTGAAGAGTTTCGGGGCAAAGAAGTCAGCCTCGACCTTATTTGTGACATCCTTGTCGGCAGCGTCCTTAAAAACCTGGCGAAAGGCAGAAACTATGGGGTCGCAGTCCTTGCCGAGGGTCTTGTCGAATCGATCGGGGAAAATGGCTTGTTGGCCATGGGTGAAACAGAATTGGGGAAATATGGCAACATCGTTCATGATGAACATGGTCACCTCCGGATAGCAGAAATTGATTTTGGCCGGATGATCACAGATCAGGTTGCGAAAAGGCTTAAATCCCATGGAATATCGTTAACCCTTACGGAAAAAACCATCGGGTATGAACTCCGTTGTGCGGACCCCATTTCATTCGATGTCGAATACACCCGGGATATGGGGTATGCTGCCGTTCAATTCCTGATCAGTGAGGAGTCCGAAAAATTTGGAGCCATCATTTGCATGGCAAACGGGAAATCCCAAGCCCTTGAGTTTGAAAAAATGATCGTCCCCGAAACGGGTCGGCTTCAAAATCGCCGTGTCGATGTGGAGGGGGAAGCTTTTCAGGTGGCAAGCCGGTTTATGACCCGCCTCACCAAATCGGATATGGGCTGCGAAGCAACGGTGGCCAAACTTGCCAGCCTGATCAAGTTGAGCCCCAAGGAATTCAAAGCCCGCTTTGATCCTGTTGTTTCCCTTTGATCCAAACCACCAAACGATCTTTCAAAGGACAAAATCCTTATTGCCCCCTGGAGGCTGAACCTTTTCTTGAATCCATGGCAATTGGGGCATCGTCGGGAAGTGGTCGCCCTGCCACAACGATGTCTTTTTCATGCAAATAATCGCGTAAGGCCCGGTAAATGGCAAAACTGTCCGGGTAAACGCAAAAACTAATGGCGGTTTGGTTACTTTCGAGCCGGTCGGTGATGGCCCGAAACCGGGAGCCTGGTTTCAGGGCATCCTCTTTATTTTCCCCGCGGTACGGATCGATTGGAATCAATTCCCAGGCCATGAGTCCATAACGAAAACTCCCCAAATCATCCGGTCTCGCCCCACCTACCTCCTCCAGGGGATTTTTTTCCCTTTCGATGGTGTAACGCAACCGAAACGGGCCGGCCGGCCTGGTTGTGTCTTCAATTTTCCATTGGTTCCTTAAAACCTCACCCCGCTCCTTCATGCCCCGTTGGATTTCATCGATCATAACTCCCAAATCCACGCCGGTTACCCTCCCTTTCCGGCACTCAAAAATCAACTCTTCGGTTTGGAGAACCTGACTTATTGGTGTTTTCCAGGTGTGGGTTTTCCTGACGGTTGGCACCTTTTTAAAGGCACTAATTTTTTCCGCAATGTCCTTTGCCTCTTTTTCCAATTGCAAACGATTTGCTACAAAAAGGGGTTCATCCACAACTCTAATAACGGCAGCTTGTTTATCCCGTTCGTGGGCTATTACCGCCAACCGGATATCCACCTTGGATTCCTCTTTTTTTTGCTCCCCGGTTTCCCTTTCCAACAATTTCGAATTGGCAAGAATCCCGGCAAGCTGGGATTCGAGGAGGGCAATCTGGTTTTGTAAAGTATTATTTTTGGTTTGAGCCTTTATGGATTCCTCACCATAATCATTGACATGGGAAACCGATTGGATTTCCGGAAGGTCGGGCAAATTGGCAAGCACAGGCAATCCTTTGTAGGATTTGGCACCCACCCAGGCAATCAGGATCAACCGCAGAATAATTCCAACGACATTCGCTACCAGATCCAAAAAAGAATCAAAACTAAATTGAATCTGGCTTACTGGGCGTCTTCGTCTTCGAATGGCCATTTCTATTGATTTCCCTGGGTCCTGATTTTTGTGTTTACCGCCCCAACAAAATGTCCCGGATACTGTCCTCCGGGTCTAAATTTTGCCGCACCTTAACAATATCCAACCCCTCCACCAGCGGGAAACTGGCGTGAAACCAGCGCACCCCGTCCCCCCAAACCAAAAACTTCAACTTTCCCCGGGAGGGTGGTTCACCCTCCCGATTGCCTCTGGTTTTTTTGTCGATTTGACGGCGAATCAACTCCACAAATCGCCTGGCCCCTTCTTCGGTTTCCAAATCAAGTCCGGGAATCACAACCCCTTCAGGCTGCAAAACCAATCCTTTGGCCCGACATTCAACAAAAAGGGTGTATTCCCTTTCCCCCTCAAGGCGACCAATCCGAAGTGGTCGAGGTTCCGGTTTCTCCCCGGAACCGGAGCTGGGTAGTGGGATCATTACCCGGGCAAAAGGATTGGGGGGATCCCCATCAGTATTGCCACCTGAAGATACCCCACCCTTTGGGGACTCCTGTTTTTCCAGATTTTTCCTCTCCTTTTTAGGGGATTCATTGGTTACATTGGAGGACTGGTCAGGAACCAAACGGGGATCAAAACCAATTCCTCCACCCTTCACCAAATCCCCCTCCTGACTTGAGCTTGGATTAGCACTATTTGAATGGTCGGCGTCTGAGGAATTTCCCGGTTGGCCACCTTGTTGTCCTGGGGGCCTGGCATTTGTCATTTTTCCACCAGCGGATTCAAATCCAGGGGAATCCACTCCTCCCGGTCCCGTTCCATTGGTCAGGTTTTGGCCCATAATTCCCTGTGGGGCCAGGCTACCCGCAAGGTTGCCTGCCAGCCCTACTTGTCCTGCTACTAACCCTTGTCCCGTTAGGGTCCCCTGGCCCCCCAGGGAATTTAGCCCAGTTCCAAAACCGCCATCCATTGGTCTTGGAAGGCCTCGAATCCCTGGCAATCCAGCAGGGTCTTCAGGCTCACCATGGGGCCCTGTTCCACCCGCCCTGCTGCCTCCAACCCCAAGTCGACCCGGACCAACTCCATAATTTTCAGGAACCACGGAATTGCCACCTTTGGATTTTTTTTCTCCTCCATTTTCCAAGCCCCCTCCCCCAACCAAAGCCCCACGATTTGGGTTCTCCGCACCCAGGCCTGTCCTCAAACCGTTGCCATTCCCTGATCCTCCAGGGGTTGACTTTTTATTGGCATCCCCACCTTGGCCAACCAAACCGACCGAAGAGCTGCCAAGGCCACTTCCCATAACCGGCCTTGGAAAGGAACTGGGCCGCCCTTTAACAAGCCTGGCATCATCCGGGAAATCCAGCTTCCAATCTCCATCGATTAACTCATAGCCAAAATCCACTTTGTCGGATCGTAAAAGTTTTTGAAGTTTCCAATAGGACTCAATCCCCTCGGGACGGACAAGTAATAGCAGAAACGGGGCTGGTGGAACCGAACCATTGGGTGTATCGTTTTCCTGAAGCAACCTGGCCCGATTGTTTAACTCCTCACGAATGGCAGATCCTTCTTCCGCACTAAAGGCAACAACACCTGGATGAAATACAATTCCACCCTGGGCACATTCCACATAGATAGGCTTCCGGGCTTCCCCCCTCTTTCCAAAATAGGGCACAATGGAATACGACTCTGCGGGTTTCACCCCCCCCGCTTTTAGGTCCAAAAGAAGCTTTTTCAAGGCAACCAGCCGGAAGTTTATTTCCGCCAATTCCCTTTCTTTTTCGGTAAGTTTTTTGAGTGCCTCCTGGTTTTCATGGCGTTCCAATTCCAAATGTTTTGTCAAGGAATGATTCCGCTCTTTTTTGCCGTCCACCCTTACTTTTGATTCCCGAATCCATTTGTCCAATGCCTCCCACTGCCGCTGGGTTTGCAGCAATCGATTGCGAATCTCCTTTTCCCTGGACTCAAGCGTTAAGCCCTTGGCAACCAAATCCTCAAACTTGCCCTTGGCAAGGTTGGATTGTTCAACCGAAACCAATTGGGCATTCTGGTGGGTTCGGTTAAGCAAATGAATCTCCCCATTACGCTCCCGTTTTTTTTCCTCGAATGCCACCCGGTTGCGCTCATTTGCCGCCAATTTGGCCCGACGATCAAATACCATCAAAATTAGTATCAGCGATCCCATGGCGCAAAGGAGCACCGCCAGGAAAGGAAAGGTGGAGACCTCAAGTTTATTGCGGGGACGCCTCATGTAACCGGCTGCCCGGTGAGCCTTGAAACGGCCGGGCCACGGTTGGATTCATGGGATTCATGCCAATTCGTTCCAAATTGGCCCGCCCGGGCGGTAAGCAAATGGATAGCCCCAATCAACGAATGCATGGCCTGATCAAATGCACCTAGCCCAGCCAAAGAGCTCAGGTTTTGTTGGAGGATTTGTTGGGTGTGCAATAAACTCTGGGCGGTTTGTCCCATCGACTGCATTTCGCGCATCTGTTGAAGAATGCCTTCGGTATGCTGATCCATGTGTGCGGCAAACAAATTGACACGCTTCGAGGCGGCCTCCTCCGCCATTTGCAGCCTTTGCATTTGGGCGGCCTCCAAAGTGCCTAATCGGTTCCCCATTTGGTCTTGCCAGGCGTTCATCCATTGGCCCATGGATTGGGCGGATTGGTTGCGAAGTTCCCCCAACATTTGCTCAAATTGGGTACGCAATTCCTGGGCACTATTTGCGGAAAGTTGAACCAGGCCAAGGCCAGCATTGGCCAAAGCGTTTTGGATCGGCATGGGATCAAATGCCATTTCCTGGGACCTTGGTTGTCCTTTGCGGAGGAATCGGTTCGACAAATGTTTCTCCACAAAACGATCCACCACCTCCATATGTCCCTGTTCCGCCTTTTCGATCAGCAAACTGAGGAACATTGTGACCATGGTTAACCCCAAGGCCAAGGCGGTGGTGTCAAACGCCAAGGCCAACCCGTCCGTAACCGAGGACATCGATTTTTCAAGGACCTCCGGGGTTACCCCGGCAATGGCTCCGGTAATGCCCAAAACGGTACCCAGAAAACCCAAAATGGGGACCGCCCAGGTTATGAATCGGGTTAGGCCGTAAGAACTATCCAATGAAAAGGCATCCACATCCGAAAGAGATCTCAGCTGGTCATCAAAACCGTCGGTAGATTTCCTTTGCTTGAGGTAATCCAAAGCGGAGCCCAACCTTTGCCCCAGCCAGGTATTTTTTTGCCGAGAAGCTTTTGCCAAAAGTACCCTAAGCAACCGGGGTGCTTCCTCAACCTCTTCCGGAGTGCCATGCCAAGGAGCCAAAAGACCGGCGTCAAGGCTGTTTTTCTCACGCCGGAGCACGATCAATTTGGCCAAAAAAGCCCCCATGGCCACGCAAAACATCACAATTTCCACGGCTTCCACGGGATGGGAAAAATATCGCCTCACCTCCGTATGGGCCAAGGGAGTTTCCATGACCAACCCCCAGCAAAGGCCGGCCAAGGGCAATCCCAAAACATACGGCAACCATGGATTGACCTTGCGTTGGGGAAGGTGGGTTTCGTCCGCCATAATCGGTTCTCCGTTTCCTAAAATCTGAAAAGGGCCCATACCCTTGGCCCATCACAAAAAGCCAGTCGAATTGGACTCAAAATCCCTATTCACCCTACATTTCCACCAATTCCAAAATCCCCTTGCCATGGAATCGGCATTCGGAACAGGATGAGGGTAATGGGAGGATATTGTTATGCTTTGGTGCAACCGTTTGGGGCAAATTGGGGTTGTTTGGGTTACCGCCTGGGCAACCGTTTTCATTGCCCCACTTTTTGGCCAAACTTCCTCAATCCAGCCACTCGATAATGAATTCCATTCCATTGCCATTGAGGCAGAACAATTTGCAAATAAAGGGCCTTGGAAGGTAGTCGCCAACGGCCAAGGCAACCTGATGGTGGATATCCTTGGATTTAATCATATATCCGGTGAAAAACTACTTAGCCTCCCCTTCGATTCCCATGGGACTGCAGAAACTTCGGTAAACATCCCCAAGGAGGGCAATTACCGCCTTTGGGTCCGGTACGAATATCCTGGTTTTTGTGATGCCAGTTTCGAAGTGGAAATTCAGCAAAAGGGGTTGAAGCCGACCCGGTTTCCGCTGGGAACGCTTTCCTCCCAACGCTATTCCCTGGGGAATGATAAACCCAAGGCTCAAAGCGACCCGGCCCATGGATCGGAAGGGTTGGTGGAGGAAGCATTTACCCTTGAAGGACTCAAACCAGGTAAAGCCAATATCCTCCTTCATGGCAAAAAAATTGACGCCAAGCCCGGTCGGGCTGCTCCCCGAAATATTGACCTGATTTGGCTCACTTCGGATACGGAGGATCATTGGCGAAAAAAATATGGGCGGGCCAATGGTCTTTATCCCATCCTGGATGCTTTTCGCGACTCCATCGGTGCCCGTTGGGAAGCAAGGGTCAAAAATCTTGGCACAAGTCCTGCATCCTACACCATCAATCACACCTACAACCGACTCCCTTGGGGAGCCAATGAAGCCAGCTTCGCCAACGATGTTCCCGCCGCCAGTTGGAGTACCTGGTATCCCTTATCGCTACAGGACACTTGCCATTTTCATATGTCCACAATCCGGTCGGGGCAACCGGGACCATTTGTTCTGGAATTACGGCCCAACCAAAAACCAAAGGGTGGTTCAAACGATCCTATTTGCCATTCCTTTCAAGGTCAGAATCTGGTGCGGATTTTTATCCCTCCCTACCCTGAACCTTCGCTGAAACCATTCACAGCAGAGAGCAGGCTGGATGAAATTGTAAAAACCCTGAATGCCAATGATGTTGGGGGTAAAGCCCCTTCCCAGCCCTTTTGTTATGGTGGATGGCTCCCCCTTGGACAAAGCGATGACTATGGGTTGCTTTACGCCAAACTATACCAAGCCTTGGGAATGCGATCGTGGCACCCTTCGCTAAGTGGCCCAAAGGTGATGGAAAACCTTGTTTCTGTAGGAATTGAACCAGGCAGGACACTGTCTATTTCGCAATTTCGAAATCCCCCAACAAGTGCCAATATTGACCGGGCCAAAATCCGGCTCAAAAATGCAAGGCAAGACAAAAATGTGCTCTGGTATGACTATGGTGACGAGATCGAATTCACCGAGTGGATTGACTGGGTTTTACAGAATGAGCTTGAGAGGCTAAACCGGGAAAACAAGCGTCCTCCGGAAAAAGAAGTCCTTTCCGAAATTTGGAAAGCCTGGCTCGAAAAAAGGCGCAAAGGCATTCCTGTCACGGAATTCTGGATTGGGGACTGGGGCCCATTCAACCCTTTACGATTGCGACCGGATACATCGCCTCGTATTGCCGAGGTCAACCCAAGGCTTTATATCGATTCGCAGATCTTTTATGAAGAAATAGCCATGGCGTTTGCCGCCGAGGGTTCCCGCAAAGTGAAAACCGCTTTTGGGCAGGATACCCTTTGTGGTTGCAACTGGTCCCTGAATCCCTTTTACTTGCCATCCCTGACCAGGACCATGAAATGGTTCAAAAGTGGAGCTGCTGATTTTGGTCGCCATTCCGGATTTTTTTGGCAGGTTGGCCAAGCCGGTCCTTTGGTTAATGGTTTCATCGCCGAACACTTTCGACAGGGTCTTTCCAATCGGAGTGGGGGCGTCCTTCGCCAATATGTAATGCCCCATGCCCCGGGAAATACGGACAAGGATTTCCTTCGCACAGGGTATACCCAACTTGCCCACGGGGCCACCATGCTCGATTTTTTTGGCATCGGGTTAAACGAAACATTTACCGAAAACTACATCGATCACAGGCAAATTGGCCGATTTAGGGCAATAAAAGAGCTGACCCATGCCGTCGGTTTCGTGGAAGACCTGCTACCAGGGGCCAAGCCTGTATCCACCCGCGCCGCCATTATCGCCAGCTCCTCTACCGAACGGTGGGATTTGGCACCAATCACCCGAGACAGGCTTGTTACCGAATCCAGCGGGCCATCACTTCGTAAAACCCGGCTTCACCACCACCTCGACCGGCTGGGGCTTTGGACCGGACTCACCCTGTTGGGATCGTCGCCGGACATACTCGAGGAAGGGGATTGTACACCGGAAAAACTGATGGAGTACAAGTTGATTGTCCTGGTGGGAGACAGTTTGCCTCCCGGGTTGGCCGTAACTCTCACAGATTGGACCTCCCAGGGGGGCACGCTTGTCGCCACCGCAGGAACGGGCCGGTTCGATCCCTATAAAGAGCGCCAAAATACTTTTCACCAACTCCTTGGAATCGAATCCCGGGCAAGTGAAACGACCAACACCTACCTCCGCCCACGACCTGACCTTGCTTTTGAAACACCCCATGATTTCGCCACTGGAGAGGGATTCCAAATCCCCTGTTTTGCAACTCGTGAACAAATCACACCTTCGGAAAACTCCACCGTTTTGGCCCGGGCTGACTCGGACAAATCCCCTTTATTGATCGTCACAAAAAAGGATAAAGGCAAAGTTTACTATTGTGGTTTTCACCCGGGAATTGCCCTTTTATGGAAGGCACTCCAACCGGCCATTGTACCCGATGGCGGACCCAATTCCCACGCAGAGGTTACAGGATATGACCCTGCCACCCTGGATCTGCTTCGCAGCATACTTGCCGAATCCAGCCTGCCCGCTTTGGTTGAATCGGACAATATCCTGATAGACCGGAGATTACTAAAGTCAACGGAAGGATTTTTTATCCCGCTTGCCAATTATTCCACAATAAACAGTCCGTTTACTCTTTTAATTCGAACTGGTTTTCCGGTAAAACGCATTTCCAGTTCAAGGCATGGTGCCCTTACCTTTGCCATTACCCCAAGCGGCATCAAAGTGACCCACCCAGGCACCCCAACAGGGGACATCCTTCGCCTTGATCCCTAGCCTTCTGAAACGGATGGAAACCGTATTTTTGGTGCCACTTGATCCCAATGGAAAGTGTCCGTCGGCATTTTTCGCCCACGGACCCTTTCCCAAATGTCCCAAGGGGTGTAGGATTGAAATGCCCCCTTCCCTTTTCCCAAAAGGAACTTTTCCATGCTTAACCATCCCGATCGCCGTGATTTCCTTCGTGTGGGTGCCACCGTTATTCCTGCGGTCCTTGCTTCGGCTTCCCTGGGGGGTCCCACACCAACCAGCCCCGCCGAAACGGCTGTAAAAGCCCTTTACGAATCCCTGAATGGGGACCAAAAGAAAATCATCTGCTTTGACTGGGACCACCAGGACAAGGATCGGGGGCTTTTGCGCACTTTTGTATCGAACAATTGGCAAATCACCAAACCGACCATTTCGGGCACTTTTTACACCAAAAAACAACAAGATCTGGTCCATGAAATCTTCAAGGGAGTCATCAACCCGAAATGGTATCCCAAATTCCTCAAGCAACTCAAAGAGGATACCGGGGGCAAAGCGTGGGGGGCCGACCAAAGCATTGCTATTTTTGGCAAACCCGGAAACGGAAAGTTTGAATTCGTGATGACCGGCCGCCACATGACCTTACGGGCGGATGGCAATTCCGAAGATAATGTTGCCTTTGGCGGGCCCATTTTTTATGGCCATGCCTCCATGGGTTTCAATGAAAAACCAGGCCACGAAGGCAATGTCTTCTGGAATCAGGCGGTCCTTGCCAACAAGGTTTTCCAGCTGATCGATCCCAAGGAACAAAAACGCGCCTTGGTGGCGGTTCGCCCCGAAGAATCGGCCGTTGCTTTTCGGGGCCCCAAAGGTTTGTTTACCGGAATTCCCGTTTGTGATTTGGCCTCGGATCAGCAAACAGAACTCCAAACCGCACTCAATGGCCTCATTGAACCATTCCGCAAGGAGGACCAAGCCGAGGCATTGGCTTGCCTGAACAAGCAAGGTGGACTAAAAGAGTGCTACCTTACCTACTACAAAGAGGGCAATATCACCGATGGCACATGGGATAATTGGCGGCTGGAGGGCCCTTCCTTTGTCTGGTATTTCCGGGGCACGCCGCATGTCCATGTTTGGGTAAATGTTGCGGATTCACCTTCCGTCAAGTTAAACGCCAAGGGCTAAACCCTTTTTGCCTTGACCCGGATTCCATCCCATGGCCGATGTGACCCTAAATGCCGGTCGAAGGGATCCCTTTAGTCCGGACTGTAACAGGGCCTGGATTATAGTTGCTTGAGAATATGCGCCATTTTCGTTTGGGAAAGGGCTGCTTTTCCAAACCCTTCCATGGCCCCCAAGGCAACCGCCTTGGCTTGAGCATCCGGATAATTACTTACCAACATTACCGGAATTCCTTTGGCTTTTAACATCGCACAGTGGTTTTGAAGGAAGGAAAGGCCACTGGCCCCATCCTCATCAAATGTCCTGTTCACCAACATCAAATCAAAGGAGGTATTGGCCAAAACCGCAAGGGCTTCCAGTTCATTTCCTACTGCCAATACCTGAGTACCTGGGCCAAAGGCACGGGCAATTTGTTCATGATCATACGAACATTGACCAAGGCTTAAAATTGTTTTCATGATTGCCAAAATCCATTGAGGTCCCATTTCCATGTTGCAAACTGGGCCACTCTCGCCTTTCTTTTCTTGTGGATTAAAATGTCATTCGCAAAATACACAGGTTGAACCAAATGATTCCGTTTTTCTGGTTGTACGAATGATGGGTCTTGGGAAAAACAGGCAATGCATGGTATTATAGGGGTTGTAGCGGTTGCATAGGTCGGGGAGAATTCCAGCCCGTTATATAAGGGAATGGTTCCTTGCGAAAAACCGTCTATCCATTACTCTTTTAGTGATGGATGGAAAGATTTCAATTCGCCCATCCATTTGGCAACCACCACATACGGGTTTTGCACCATGGCTATGCTCACTCTCGAAGAAGCCGCAATTCGCTTGGGAATTACCCAGGATGAACTTCGGGCCAAGACGAAATCTGGCGCAATCCGATTCCTTAGGGATGGGGCCAATCTTTTGTTCAAGGAGGAGGAGATTAGCAAACATGTCCCTCCCCAAGCCTCTTCCAATCCCTTGGTGCCTGACTTTTCCCTTGATTTTGATTCCTCGGATCAACATTCCATTGCGGATAGTTCTCCTATCCAAGCCGGATCGAGTGATTCCCATCTGATTTCGGGATCTCCGGAAGAATCCCCTTTTGAGTTTTCCCTCCCGGATGATGTTGGCTTGGTTTCCCCCTCAAGGATTGTTGCTCACCAAGCCTCCGCCAAGGATGATTCGGAAGCGGATGCTTTTGAAATGCATTCCTCTCCAGGAGATCCTGGCTCCTCGGATATTCTGCATTTGGATCCGCTGGCCGACCAAGACGATTCCAGCTCCGATTTTGCCATTGAGGTCTCTCCCGACAGCGGCAGCAGCAGTGAGTTCATTGCTTCGGTTGGCAATGAAATCGAGAGCGGCCTGGTATCCGCTGAAATCGTTGGGGATGATGTTACCCAAATGGGGGACCTTTTCGAGCTAAGCGATTCAGGCAGTGAACAAACCATTGCCTTTAACCCATCTCCTGATGATTCAAGCAGCGAGTTCGATTTGGGGATCTCTCCCCTGGATGGACAAAATGATGGGACAAGCAGTGAATTTGACCTAAGCATCGACTCGGATGGGGTGGCAACCTCCGATTCCGCTGTTTTTGAAACCGATTATTCCGGCTTGGGTGATGCCGATTCCGGTTCAGAGGTGGTAGCTATCGATGGATTGGACTCTTCCCTGGAAGGATCCGCGGACGGAACGGGCAGTGAGGTTGTGCCTATTGATGAGGATGCGGACGATGCCGCCGCCACCATCCAACCCGGTGCGGACCTCGAAATGGATTACCCTGACCCGGGTGTTGAAGAATTAACCCCTATCGAAATGGATGAGGCCCAAGGGGAGGAAGAAAGGCAGGCCGGACCTCGATCGGTTTCCCCCGCCGTGGAAGCGCCATGGGGTCCGGTCCCAGCTTCCATCCTTCTCGTTACTGTTCCCCTGCTCTTTTTTGTCGCCCTTATTAGCGTTGAAATGCTCCGGAGCGTTTGGGCCTACAATCGTGGTTTTGCCGCCACCCGGCCCGTGATTCGTGCGGTTAGCGAATTGGTGGGCCAGCCACTCAAAGACTAGGGATAAAATCGATTTCCCGCCTGGAAGGGGGCTTTGGTTACCCCCCCGGTTGCCAATGAAATTACCTGATTGCCGGGAAAATGCGGGCGGGATTGTTTCTCAAAAGGTCCCTGGCAAGTTCCACCGCCTGATTTCGGGTCATGGCTCCGGGAGCTACATAATCCTGGGCTAAAACCCGGGCCAATACCTGTTTGAACATCAAATATTTAGGCGGCCCAAACTCCAATTTGTACATATCGCTGTAATACCCCAGGATTTTTTCCCGGGGAATTCCATGGAGCCTGGCCCTCAGGTCCTGTTCGATCAAGCCAGGGATATTGGCATACCACCAATGACCACTCGCAATCACATTGGGAAAGATCCAGGAATAGGCCACCAGCTCACTATTTTGGGCACTCGATAAAACAGACACAGGAAATTTTACCGAAGGAAACGCATTGAATATTGGCGCCAGTTGAATGAGTGAAAGGCGTTGATCAAACAAATCGCAACCCTGATGGACACCCTTTGGGAACACATTCCGATTGACACCAAACATGAGATCAAACGGTAATCCAAACTCTGCGCAACAACGGGCAATTTCCCAGAATATTCCCTGGGAACGCCCCACGGATGGACCTCCTTTCAACAATTCCATGGTGAGGTCAGCTCCCTCCACAGGTTGAGCATGAAATGTGGGGGGAAGCGATATCGCACATGCCCTGGCCCCACGATTAAGGAAAAATTGAAATAGCTCCCTTAGTGCCTTTCCAAGGCTGGTTGCATCCACAACCTCCACCCCCGTTCGGCGCCAAAGTCGCTCCTTCACCCCCGCCTTTTGCCAATGAAAAACCATTTCATCGGTCCTTAGGCAGGGAACGAAACGGTCCGTGTCAAAACCGGTTAGGGGATCATCAAAATCATTGGTCAAAAACACCTGGTCAATCGGTCCCAGCTCAAGTGATTGCCGTTCCCACCCGGGGGCCTGGTAGATTTTCAGGGAGGCGTCAAAAAGCATATCCGCATCCCCTGGTTCAATGGCATTTTTGGTATACCCCAAAGTAGTTTTCAGAATCCATAATAGCCACGAATATTGAACCGTATTGTCCATCCTGCAAACATAGCCAAGGACCTCACGACACCGATCCCGGGCGGGATAATCCAGGCCAAGGCATTCTTTGGGCATCCCCAGGGAATGAGCCAATTCGGTGTAGTAATGGTAGGAAAGCAAATCGTCGATGGATTTGGCAGCAGCAGCTTCCGGAGGAATATGAGAGTGGGGATCAATAATTCGAATTTGATTGATCTCTTCAAGGATATCCATGGCTAAAGAACCGGCTACAGGTGAGGCAATCATCGAGTTCCCCAGTGGGTAATCCGTTTGGAATCAGGATTCTAATGTAAAATGTGCAACTTTTACAATGTTGGACCAATCCGTTCCATGTAATTTTTTCACCACGCTCCTTTTTTGAAAAGGGCGACCTACCCCCGGCTTCCGTCTATTAATACATAACCCCTTCCTTATTCTGTACTTAAGTTTGGAGATATTATTTTCTTGATGCTTTGGCACGGCATATGCTTTCATTAACTTTTGTTGACAACCGAAATTGGTAAGATTCCTCCCCAGGATCAAACCCGTCTCCCCGACGATTTGAATTGTCAACGCCTTGCAAAGATCGTCCCCCCGATCTGGCAAGGCAAAGTTGATGGTCGATTCCCATTGACCACCTTATCTTGCAACCCTCCTATCCCCCAGGAGGGTTGCTTTTTTATGGGGAGGTTTCCACCCCAAACGAATCCATCTTTGATTACCAGACTACCATTTGGGTCGTTCTTACGAGGGAGGCGGTTGAGGGCATGGCTCTTGAAATGCTCTTTGGAACAACTAGGTTTCCCCTGTTCCCATTATTCATCAAAAACCTTTAAGGTGATTCCATCATGAAACCAAACCGAATCCTGACCATGGCATCCATCTGTTTCGCCCTTGGGGTGGTCGGGTGTTCTGAGCCCAAGGTTGAAGTCCCCGCAGATAAGAAAGCCGCTCTGGACAGCGTTATTGGCGGCGATTTCAAAAATCAGACCAAAGGGGCCGAAGCCAAGATGAAACAACCTGGCAAATAAGCCACAATCATCCTAAGCAACCGCTCATTCAAGGGCCGACCCCCTAACGGGATCGGCCCTTTTCGTTTTGTTTTGTAACTTCATTGAACAGTTCAGGCCTCATGGGGGACAGAGGCCTTGAAACTATGCCACAACCCGAACGGTAGTTAGCGAGGAAATCAAACGGTGGTCCGACCATTTCCAGACAACCTTTTTATCCCGGGTCACCTCAAAAGCGTGGGCCCCTTTTCCCTCCTGATTTCGGAGGAAATTGCCCACAATCAGGTTTCCGTTTGGTAAAACCTGAATGCTCGATACCCAAGTGATGTTCAGTTCAGGTGCATCCTTGGTACCAAACTCCCAGGCAATTCGTTTTTCCGGAGTAACCTCAAGCACCCGTTTTTGCGTCCCACAGGAAATAAGCGTGTTTCCGTTCGCCAGGCGCTTGGCATCTCCCGCATTTTCTACCCCTGTATATTCCCAAACCATTTTGCCCACCGCATCCACCTCACGAACCGCCCCTTCTCCCTCATGAGCGGAAAGAATATTGCCATTGGGCAACTGGCTGATGTTCCTTACCTGAAGGTGATACCCTTTTTCGGTGGTGGTTAATGGGGTAATGTGGACAATTTTACCCTGGGGATTTACCTCCACAGCCTGGCAAGGCCCCTGTTCGGCCAGCAAAGTATTGCCATTGGCAAGTCGCCTGCAACCCAAAACCTGAGGGCATTTACTGACATAACTCCATACCTCCTTTCCCATACGGGTGACCTCCCTGACACCGGTGGGTTTTCCTCCAAAAGCATATAGGATGTTTCCGTTTGCCAAAACTTCAAACATTACGGCAATACCTGGCGGTTTGTGTTCCCACACCAATTTGCCAAACCCATCCAGTTCGACCAATCGATTGGGCCCTTTGCCATATTCAAAGAACATGATTTTATGGCGTTTAATCTCCTCGTTTTGGGATCTTGCATAAGGATTGACCAATAATGGTTCAACCGCAAACCCCGCTATGGCCAAAGTGCCCATGCGGACAAAGGATCGACGGGAAACAGGCATACCGAATCCTTTCAAACCTTATTGGGATCGTCAAATGGTTTCAAAAAACGGATTGGAAAAAAGGGGACTCTTTCCTTGCGGTCTTGTTTCTGGCTACTTCATAAATCTTAGGTGGATGGTACTATCCAACCAGATTAGGTTTCGTGCCTGGTTGGTTCGGGATGACAAGACCAAGTCCAAATGGTGCATGGTTTGGCTTGAAATCCAGCTCAAAATGGCCTATCATAATCATACTGCTTTGATCCTTCCTTTTTGCTTTTCTCCCGCTTTCCACCTGAATTGTCTTTGCACGATGGATCCAAGCCAAGGAGCAAAAAGTTCCCCCTCAAAAAAAACAGCCTTTCGCCAAGGGTCCAGGGCGGCACCTGGCCAAGACACGGAGATTCCCAATCCAATGGTCCGCTTTTCTGGCCTTATTTCCGTAATCCTTGGGGCCTTTCCTGTATGGGCACAAACCCCGAGTGATCATTTCGAGTCAAAGGTTCGCCCGCTGTTATTGGCCAAATGTGCATCCTGCCACGGAACAGAAAAATCCAAAGGTGGCCTTCGCCTGGATGGGTCAGGGATTGCCAGGGGAGGCGAATCGGGACCGGTCCTCGTGCCAGGTATGCCGGACCAAAGCCTATTGATCAAGGCGGTGCGTCAAACGGGTGACTTGAAAATGCCCCCCAAGGGTCAGCTTAATGATCACGAAATAGCCAGCCTGGCCACCTGGATAAAGGACGGTGCGATTTGGCCCATTGAACCCACCTCTCCATCCATGGAAAACAAGGCGGTAATACGCTCCCTCGAACCAAATGCGGTTCCCCTGCAAAAGCACCTCCAGGCCTGGTACCGGGCAGACACGCTTTTGGTGCCCGATGGCAAGCCGGTGGCCATTTGGCCAGACTCAAGCGGAAAGGGCCGTGACCTCACCGCGACCAGTGGGGTTCGGGTTGGAGGGGTGGGTCAACCAGGGACATTCCTGAAAAACGGTTCCATAAATGGTAGGCCCTCCGTTCGGTTTGACCCCGAAACAGGATTTTCTGGTTCCCCTGATTCCCCAGTCGATATCAAAGGCGATGCCGCCTTTACTCTTTTCGTGGTCATGAACCTCAAGCCGACCAATGTACCGCATATTCATGATGGGATTGTGGGAATAGGAAACCCGGCAAACCCGACCGGAAACCCGGGAAAGCCCTTGGCGGCCCTTATTCAAATCACAAGGAATCCGGAACCGGAACTCAAACTGGCCGGTGGCTGGAATCATGATGCCACCCTCGGGAAAAACTCCTTTGAGTCACTCTGGAACCGCCCCGTTCTCTTAACCATTGTTAAAAATCCGGGTCCGTTACGATCTTCGACTCGCTTTTTTATTGATGGGGTCCCTTCGGAGGAACGCCCTATTAAGCTAAAGGTCGATGGCAGCGATGCCGTTCCGGACATCCGCCACCGGGATGACATCGGGCTCTATATGGGGAAGGCCCTGGCCTGGTGCGGCAGCATCCGGGGAGATCTTGGGGAGGTACTCATTTACAACACCGCCCTGACGGACGAAGACCGGAAAGGTGTTGAGGTGGGTTTGGCCGGGAAACATGGCTTCATTCACCCGGCAATCCTGGCCCAAAGCAAAGCCTCATTCACCCCCGAAGCCAAAGCATTTTGGGCCTTCCAAAAAGTGAAATCCGGAGTCCCCCCCAAGGTACACAATGAACCCTGGATAAAATCCCCCCTGGATCGTTTTATCCTGGCCCGCCTTGAAGCAGCCGGCATCAAGCCTAGCCCACCAGCCGACAAAAAGACACTTATCCGCCGAGTTACTTTTGACCTGACCGGATTACCCCCAACACCTGACGAAATCGATTTGTTTATCAAGGACACCGGGCCCGATGCCTTCGAAAAGGTGGTGGACCGATTGCTCCAATCCCCTCATTATGGGGAGCGTTGGGGGCGACATTGGCTCGATATTGTCCGCTATGCGGAATCCACCGCCAATGACGCCAACGCTGTCCTGCGTTACGCATGGCGCTACCGCGATTATGTGGTGCGAGCATTCAACACCGACAAGCCTTATGATCAATTCCTGATCGAACAGTTGGCGGGCGACCTGCTCACACCCAGCGGAAACCTCAACCGGGACGCCGAATCCATCATTGCCACCGGGTTCCTGATGATTGGACCAAAGGCCCTGGCAGAAACCGACAAGGAACAAAGTCGAAGGGACATCATTGATGATCAGATCGACACCACCGGCCGAGCCATGCTTGGGATGACCCTTGGTTGTGCCCGCTGCCACGACCACAAGTTTGATCCGATCCCGGCGGTCGATTATTACTCCCTGGCCGGTATATTTCGTGGCACCGAAGTGTTTCTCAATGAAAGCCGTAACGCCACGATGTGGCAGGAGTGGCCCCTGCTCCAGTTGCCCGGGGAACAACCGATCATGGTGATGGCTCCCAAAGAATCCCGCCCCACCAACCTGAATGTGGCTTTGCGGGGAAACTATCAGACCCCAGGGATCCTGGCACCCCGCCGATTTCTCCAAATCCTCGCCGGCGAGGGTCATCCACCTATCACTACAACCCAAAGCGGCCGTTTGGAGCTGGCCAGGTGGATCGGCTCCAAGGAAAACCCGCTCACTGCAAGGGTCATGGTCAATCGCATGTGGCAACATCACTTTGGCACAGGATTGGTGACCACCTCGGACAACTTTGGTGTGCGGGGCGATAAACCTTCGCATCCTGAATTGCTCGATTGGCTTGCTGCCGAGTTTATGGCAAACGATTGGTCCGTGAAAAAACTCCATCGCCTGATTCTCCTATCCAGTACCTATCAAACGGGAAACCTTTCCGGGGAAAATGCCCTTAAAACCGATCCCGCCAATCGGTTACTTGGCAGAACCACCCGAAAGCGTCTGGATGCCGAATCCGTTCGGGATTTCCTGTTGGCGGTAAGTGGTAAAATGGACCGGACCATTGGAGGCAACGATTCCGGAGAACTCCTTTACAAGGAAGCAGAGGATATTAACGCTCTCATTCGGCCCAATCGCCTTCAACCCTATCACCCTGTTTACACTAATTCCGTCCGGAGGAGCATCTACCTCCCTGTGGTTCGTAACGCCATTCCGGACATTTTCTCCCTTTTTGACGGTGCCGATCCAAATGGCGTAACCACTAAACGAAACGATACCACCGTAGCCTCCCAAGCCTTGTACCTACTCAATCATCCTTTTGTTCGCGAGCAATCGTTGCACTTTGCCATTCACCTTTTGTCCGACCCAAAAATAAAGGATTCAGACCGGATCGCACTTGGATTTCGCCGTGCCTTGGGAAGACAGCCCCTCGTAAATGAGCTGAAAGAGGTTGTAGATTTCCTGGCAACCTACCAAAATCAGGCTTTGAAACTGGGCGTCGAAACCGGGGTTGCCCAAAGAAACGCATGGCAAAGTTTTTGTCAATCCCTCCTTTTACGAAACGAGTTTCTTTATGTCGATTAACCCAAAGGATGCCATGATCCCCTCGACCCGTCGTGAACTCATTTCCCAATGTGCCCTCGGTTTTGGTGGAATTTCCCTTGCTGGTCTCCTTGGGGACAAAGCCTATGGAGAAACGACTTTCCCGGATCCCTTGGCTCCCAAACCTCCGCACTTTCCCGCCAAGGCAAAGCATGTGATTTTTTTGTTTATGCACGGAGGTGTCTCTCATGTGGACACCTTCGACCCAAAACCCAAACTCACAGAATGGAATGGCAAACCCTTGCCAATCGCCAAGCCAAAATTCGAGTTTGCTCCTACCGGGAATCTGCTTGCTTCCCCGTGGAAGTTCAAAAAATATGGTCAATCCGGTACGGAATTCAGCGAATTATTCCCACAAGTTGCCACCCAAGCGGACGATATCTGCATCATCCGATCCATGAATGGAGGCAACGAAGTTTCCCATGGCCCGGCCTTACTGCGGATGAATACCGGCGATGGCGTTTTCAATCGCCCAAGCCTGGGTGCCTGGACTCTTTATGGTCTTGGAACGCCAAACCGTGATTTGCCTGGTTTCGTCTCTTTCAGTCCCTCGCTCTACCATGGGGGTGCCCAAAACTATGGGTCCGCTTTTCTGCCCGCCTCTTTCCAAGGGACTCGCGTGGGGGATGGAAACACTCTTTTTCTCAATGGGGGCTTGGCCAATACTTCGCCCTCAGACATGACAGGCCTTCAGCGCCTCCAGTTGAATTTGCTATCAAACGCCAACCGGGAGCATTCAAAAAACGCCGGGACTGACGGTCGTCTGAACGCCCGAACCGAAACCTTTGAATTGGCCTACCGCATGCAGGCAGCCGCCCCAAAAGTTTTTGATTTGTCCAAGGAAACCGACAAAGCAAAAGGACTTTATGGTATCGGCGAAGAACCCACCGATGAATTTGGCCGCCAATGCCTGCTCGCGCGACGGATGGTTGAGGCTGGAGTCCGTTTCATTCAGGTAAACCATGGCTATCCGCGAAACTATTGGGACGCCCATGGTGACCTGCGGGCAAATCACAGCTCGAGTGCCAGGAAAGTGGACAAACCTATTGCCGGACTCCTTGCGGATTTGAAGGAAAGGGGACTGTTAAGGGAAACACTTGTTGTCTTTGGTACGGAGTTTGGTCGAACCCCTGCGGGTCAAGGAACGGATGGCAGGGATCACCACCCTCATGCCTTTTCGGTCTGGCTTGCGGGAGGGGGAGTCAAGGGGGGAATGACCTATGGCTTGACGGATGATTTCGGTTACTATGTTGCCGAAAACAAGGTGACAATCCCGGACTTGCACGCCACGATTTTACACTTGCTCGGTTTGGACCATACCAAACTTACCTATCGTTATGCGGGCCGCGATTTCCGCCTGACCGATGTCCACGGCGAGGTGGTAAGGCCCATTTTGGCATGAATCTTGGATTCCAAAAACAGGAACCGGTACGGGTATTTGTATTTTCAATGCCTAGGATTCCCATACAGCCTTCCCCAGAGTGAATTTCATGAAAGTCATCTTCCTGGTTTGTTTCTCCCTTATCGGCTTGGGATGGTCTGCCAAACATGGCAGGGCTGACGAGGCAATATCCGCCTTTTTTGAACAAACGGTTTGGGCAAAGGTCGGGGAACGGACTTGTTTGAAATGTCACAAAGTCGGTGGCGAAGCCGAGGAATCCAAATTTGTTTTGGCCGACCCCAAGCGAAGTCTGGATCAACCAGAAACGCTTCGAAACAATCAAGCCGTTTTCGCCAAGGTGGCTCGACTGGAAGCAGGGGTACATCAATCAAGGATGCTCCTGAAGGTGGTCGGCAAACTCAATCACGGTGGGAAGGAGGTGTTCAAGGTTGATTCCCCGGAATACCGGATACTTGCCGATTGGGTAAAACGCCAGAACACACGGCCGCCTGGACCCCGACCCAATGTTGTTAACAAAAATGCCCGCCCCTTTTTTGATGGGATAGTGATGCTGGATGACCGACGGTTGCTTCGCCGGGTTACCCTTTCCTTGGCAGGGCGATTACCCAGCGAGGCGGAAATTGCCGCGGTTGCCAAAGGTGGTTTCAAAGCCATTCCAAAGCTCCTGGATCAGGTTTTGGGTGAGGATGCCTTTTATGACCGGCTCCGGGAAGGATTCAATGACATCTTTCTCACCGAAGGATACGATGATGTTCCTGAAAATGCCCTCTCCTATGAACATTTCAGTACGACAAGGGGTTGGACCCAAAATCATGATTTGAGCCACATCAAGGACGAAAAGGAACGACGCCAAGCTGGTTACAAGCTTTCCAATGATTACAGGAAGGCAATGTTGGGTGAACCGATGAAGCTCATCGAACACATCGTTAAAAATGACCGGCCATTTACGGAAATCGTGACGGCGGATTACATCATGGTCACCCCCTACACCTCCCGGGGATATGGGATTTTTACCGAGCTGAAATCCCGGTTCAAAAACCCGGAGGACCCATTCGAATACATCCCTGTGAAACTCAAAGCCCTCGTGGGAAGGAATCGGGTGGAGGATCAGGACTCAGCCACCGGCTTCTATGCTCATGCCGGCCTTCTTAGCAACTTTCAATACCTGAAGCGTTTCCCTACCACCGAAACCAACCGCAACCGCCAAAGGTCCAGGGTCTATTTCCAACACTTCCTTGGCATTGATGTTTTGGAGCTGGCGGCACGGGTTTCAGATGCGGCCGCGGTTACCGCAAAATATGAAAATCCCACCATGCAAGCCTCGGAATGTAAGGTGGACCCCAAATGCTGGACAAAAAACGGGGTCAGCTAAGCTTTGAAATTCCCCCTGTTGAATCTTTCAATCCGTTAACCAAGCATGATTTTTCGGCACCGGACCCCTCACCAAAAGTGGGGGTTCGTGACGAA
>SYLG01000029.1 GCA_005808665.1 Planctomycetia bacterium
GTTCCGGACCGCCATAACTGCACGAACACGCACATCAGGTGTAGAATATCCACAACCATCCATGCCCCTTTACCTCCTGCCAAACTTGCAGCTGTCGTCAGCTGCTTATTGTAGCAGAACCTTTGCGGTAGGCCATACGATGGGACCCTAAAGAACACAACGGCTCACTTTCAATTGAAAGATCTTCAAGGGGGGACCACCTCCGTAACCTGGACCGAAAAGGGGTTAGTCCCCACGCCAAAGTTCGCCTATTTCCAGATCAACGACAACATCAACCCGGCAGCTTTCAGTGGCTTTTACCGGTTTACCCCTTCCGTGCAACTGACGGGCAAGGCATTGGTAACAGACAACATCCATCCAGCCATGCCGTACGAGGGCTTGACGGTTTATCTGGATACCAACAACAATGGCCTGTTTGATGAGGCCGAAGCATACCAAGACACAAACAGCAATGGGTTCTTTGATCCTGGCGAGATATTTAGCGACTCCCATACCAATGGCATCCGTGACACGATTACCGAGCCCCATACCCTCACCAACAAGGAGGGCGTTTACTACTTCTTTGATGTCGCCCCCGGAAGTCATCAAGTGGGTTTTGATCTTCCCGATAACCGGCTTCCCGCATTGGGTAGTTCAATCATCACGGTGGCACGAGGGACCGAATCCATTACAACGGTTCCCGACTTCCACGCCCAGTGGTCCAACCCAACAATTACAGGCCAACTGTTCGTGGACACCAACCAGAACAACAAGCGGGATCCCAATGAACGAGGTGCGGCAGGCGCAAAGCTGATTGTAACGGATAAGGAAGGCAAACCCGTCAAAGGACCCAATGATCAACCATTGGTGGTGGTGACCGACGATGAGGGGAAATACTTAATCACCTTGTGGGAGGAGGATGGCACGGAAGTTACCCTGAAACTGGAGGGGACTGCGGACGCAGGCAAAACAATCATTGGGCCCACTAAGGAAGGCGGAAGAAGCAAACAATTCAGCGGCATCGACTATGCCAAACCCACCCTCTTCACACACGATTTCGCCGTACAGGCAAGTTACGAGTTCCAACCCGATCCCAATGCCTCCATATTGGAAAATATACACAGCTACCTGATGCTTTTTCTTGAGGGGAAATACTCGGGGGTGAACTTCAGGACCTCAGGTTTTGAATTCCTGGTAAACCGGTTTAAATTGCTGCCTTTGCAGGGAAATGAACAGGGAATTGAAAGTGCCAAAGGCCAGGCGATTTTTGGTGGCCAAACTTTGGGATTTGAGTTTGTTGGCCCCAGGGGTTTTGTATTCAACGGCTTGGGAATTCAGGAGGTAAATCTCAAGCTGTCCGGGGATTTTGATATTTTCGGTGCCAAGCTGAAACTGGATCAATTAACGGGCCGTTTTGTCGCCGGGGACACGACAAAGGGCACAAAGGATAGCTTCCAATTGACTGGTTCCACCACGGTTGATATGGGAGGGAACAAAGTCTCGGTTGACCTACTGAACAAGGGATTAGTCCTGTCTGCAGATGGAATAGAATCGCTAGATCTAAAAATTACCGCCAACCTGAAAATCGCCGGTACCGAGATCGATGCTTCAACCCTATCCGCGATCTACAATCGGGAAACCGACCAATTGGTGCTCACAGGCGCCACCAAACTGCTCCAATTTGGATCTAAAAAAATTGACAACCAGCAAGGGGATTACCTCGGTCTGGAAAATGTAACACTTGTGATGGGCGGGGTCACCGGTCCCGGGTCCTGTCGGGTAATCAGCCTTCAGGCGACAGTAGCTGCGGGGTTAGCCATCGAAGGGGCCAATTTTTCTGTAGAAAAGCTTATCGCCGCATACAACTTTGACACGGATACGGTCCAGATCTCGGGCAGTGCTTCCATGGACCTTGGCAATGCTGTTTTGTTAAACGCGTTTATTCCTGTCCCAGGTATCCAGTTTGGGCCCATGGGATTCAGTTTTACCGCTCAATTGAGTGGCCAGGTTGTCCTTGCAGGTTACACTTTCAAGCTGGATAAATCCGCCCTCACCTACAACGATTCGTCCCTGCAAATCGCCGTTTCCACCAGCCTGAATGTTGGCCAGGATCAGCTAACCCTTGAGGAGGGCAGTCTCGTCTTTGCCGAAGGGCGTTTCTCACGGGTCAAAGGTAAAGTAAGCGGTACCTTGGAATTGGATCAGGCCACTCTGGAATTGGTCAACCTGGCCGCCTCACTAGACATCGAACGCAACATTTTTGCTTTGAACGGTTCTTTTCGGGTCCGATTGGCGAGTGGCCAAACGGATGTATCCAAAGATTGGATTCTGGTTGGCGGATCACTGGAGCTTGCGTCAGGGACCATTTCCAAAATCAGTGGAGTCGTACAGACCGGAAACTGGGAAATTGCACCCGGGTTCATCCTTCAATTGGAAAGGCTCGCAATTGAATATGTCGCAATCGACCAGAAATACCGCTTGTATGGTGAATGTGACGCCAACATCATGGGTGGCAAAGTCGGGGTGGGAATCAGTGAACCCGGATTGGTTTGGCGCAATGGGGCATTGGAATCGTTTGGGGGGAAATTAACCGGGTCCCTTGCCATGGATCTGGATGGAAATAATCACCCGGATTTCGACCTTGCGATCACCCAAATGGGGTTCCTTATTGAAAAAACAGATCCGTGGCGGGTGACCATTACGGGTGGGGGTCTAATCGTTTACAATGGCTGGATTATGGCTGGCGGACGGGTAACGACAGACGAGCGGGGAATCATTTTCGGAGCCAATGGCCTTGAACATTTCTCCCTCCTTGGCTCCATGGTTTTTGGATTTGGAGACTCGTTCGTTGACACAAACCATAATTTTGTCCGGGATAATAACGAGGATTACGAAGATCGCAATGGAGATGAGAGATTTACAACCGGAATCGGTATTGTCGTATCCAATGCCGGCATTTCCTACACTTTCGCTGTACCCGGACAAACAGGACGCCTGAAGATTACTGGAATGGGACGACTGGCCTTCGATGTGGGCAATCTGGCGGAGTATCCCGAATTGGGCACCTTTGTCGACTTGGGCAAAGATGGTATCGAATTGATTGATGGCAAGGTGAATAGTTTTTCGATGGTGGTTGGGGCAAATTTCAAAATTGCCGGATTGGATTTTCAGCCTGAAGGTTCGGTGGGAATGCGTTATCTTGCTACCCCGGACCAATGGGATTTGTATGGCAAGATCAACCTCAAAATCAGTGATGTGAGATACACCCTTGCCTTTGGAGATAGCCTTGTCAATTCCGGCATGCAATGGATCCATAGTTCCATTGTCAGGGCGGATGCCTCCATGGGAGGGGCGGTTACCTTGGGAAATGTCGGCGCGACCCTCAAGGACGCGGGTTTCACCTGGAATCTAGCCAGGAATACCTGGGGAGTATTTGGTTCGATTCGGGTAAGTGTTGGTACATGGATCGAAGGATCCCTTGGCACCCGGGCCAACCCTGGATTAGTAGTTGATACAAGCAAACCAGGACTTGCCGGGTGGGACTTGAATGGCCTGAACCTTGCCTTTGGTGGAGTTAGCCTGGGCGGATTCACCCTGGATGAAATCAAGTTTGGTTTCCATCTGGTTGGGGAATCCTTTTCCGTGGTGGCTTCCTGTGGTGTTGTCATCAATGGTTGGGGTCTTGCCGGAACATTTAGCTTCAAGGACAAGATGATTGATGCCATAGCCGTGGAATTGAAAACAAGCATCAACATTCCTTCAACCCCCATTTTTATCACGGACATAAACGGCAGCATCAAGAATATTGACTTTAATGACTTGTCCAAACTCACCTTTTCCGCTCAGGTGGGAGTATCGGTGGGCCCTGATATCGACCTCGGCAATATCCCGCTTTTTGGCGGCAAATATACCATGGCCAAGTTCGTCGGGACTGCCATGATCAGTCCCAGTGGGATGAGGATTCAGGCCGATGCCCACATGCTTGCAAGGGCCCAAGGGGAAATCGGTAACCGCAAATGGACAGGGTACATTGCCCAGGGAACGGCGACGGTCAACCTGGATTGGGCAAGAAATGAGTACTATGCGGATGCCGATTTGACATTTAATTATCCCCAGATTACAACGCCACTCTTTGATGGACGACTCCGTGGCAGAATCACCTTCGAGGGAAATGAACCCGCCATCCGGTTTAAAGCGGGAGCATCCCTCCAGATAGCAAAGTGGGTTCCCGGGCTCGGCGGGGACGAATTAGGAAGTGTCAACCTGCTTGTGAATTTCGTTCCCAATCGGCAACAACTCAATATTGTTGCGTGGTTTGATGTTGATGTTTTATTTGGGGCGTGGAAGGAAACAAAGGGACTGAATTGGGACCTGTGGCGGGACCGTTTTGAGGTATTGTGGGACCGGGGTGATGTCGAATCCCGCTTGGGAGAGTTTGGCCAGAATTTGAAAAAATTTGCCCTTGGAACGGCACCTGGATCCATGACCCCACTTTCAATGCCCCTGATACAGGCAGGGTTTTCCATGACTCCCAACTCTTCAATGCTTGCCGGATTCGCCTATAGCGGCACATCTCTTCCGGTACCGGAAACCGAAGTGTCTTCTGGGGAATATATGGCTCGATTTCGCGTGGAAGATGCCAACCTCCGGTTGGGTTATCAGGACTGGATCCACCAAGTTCAATTGGTAATTGACCCCGTGGCAGGTGTTAATTTTCAACCCATCTCTGTTAATTTTGATCCCCTATCGGGATTGGGATCCATTGGTATGCGGGTTGTTCCCCTCAAAGGCCAATACCTTCCTCGGGGCTTGACCCTCCATGCCACGCTTTCCAGTCCCCTCCCCTTGGAAACCGTCCATCCACAACTCCCGGATCTGGAAACCGGGCCCGAAATGGAGGCCAACTGGACCCGTGCAGTCGCTTATTCTGGAAACTTGCCTGCTATCGGAACAGACCAGGAAGGAAGCCTTATCCCCGGCCTTGAAGTGAGTCGGGCCCGATATTTCATCTCTTTCCGACCGGAAACCCATGGATTACCCTTACCCGAGGATTGGGCAGAATCGATCCGCATTTATACGGACCCTTTGGCAGGAGCGGAACTGCTGGTGGGTCGACCCACTTATGACCAGGCAACCGACCATTGGACCATTGAATTGACCTGCAGACCGGAAAGTCATTCCTCCATTGGCAACAAGTTCCTCACCCCTGGCTTGACCGGGAAAATCACCATTCGCAGCAAAGTGGAATTGGTGGGGGATAAGGAGGACTTGGGTGCCATGGCTTCCCCGGACATCCATGCAACATGGTTGGGAGAACCCTCAGAAATCGAACAAGTCGCCATTCCCCAAATCATTGGCACCGATTTGAGGATCACAACCCTAACCGGTCGGATCAAAGACCCTCGCATCACCGAAGTGAAAGTTACCCTTTTCTATTCCTTGGACGAGGCAGGAGAAAGGGAACATTCCACCACACTTGCCAACGGAGAATTGGCAAGAGACATTGTTGTTCCGGTCCTTCCGGATGGTTCATGGGCCACGGATATCACCTGGGATCCAACCCTTTTACCTTCCGGAAATCTTTGGTTGTATGGTCTGGTTGATTGTGCGGACCTTTGGCAACCGATCTATAGCGTTTCCACCCCATTTGAATTAAAGCATGATGTGGAGGGTATAGTCACCAGTCCAATGGGTTTGGACCTGGATGGAATTGGCGGAATTGATTCCAACCTTTCCTTCCCGGCGTCTGGGGTTTTGGTGTATGCGGATCTGAACAACAATGGCGTCCATGAATCCATTGAACCGACAACCCACACAGATGAGGGTGGTCACTATTTCATGGATGTGGATGGGAAGCCCACTCAACTGGTTGTTCGTTTCGAAATTCCTTCGCACTATGCGCCAGCAGAGGGTTTTTCCTCCCAACTGCTAGTGGATTTGACAAATGGACCGGCAACCGCAAATTTGCACATGATTCCCACAAGCAACATCTTGCGGGGAACCGTGAATGTCGTTGGAAAATTCGGCCAACCAGTCCCAGGAATGGGAGTCATTGCCTCCGGTCCGGACGGCAAAACCCATCGTGTTCTAACCGACCTCCAGGGGATTTTTGAGGTCCCTGTAGACATTGGGGGAGTTTATCAGGTTCGGATGGATTTTGAGAATGCGCATTTCTTTCAATTCCAATTGCGAGGCGTGTCCGATTACTGCTCCATTACAGTACCAAACCAATCGGAGTCCTCAACCATTATTCGCCTAAAGCCTATCGTGGTGGACTCCGTAGGTGTGGTGACGAGGGAGACTTTGGGGGATGATGAATTCCAGGGTACATTGCAAACTCTGGTGCGACAAGCGAATGAGGGGTACATCACCACGATCGAATTCGATTCCATGTTCCAGGGCAAAACTTTCACCCTGACCGGAAGTAGTGCCCTCTTGGCCCCAAGTTTTGTGGAATTCCAGCCGGAGACGCACGAATGGAAAGAGAACCCCGCCCGTTTGCCCCTGGACCACAATGGACTTCCTGATGATAGTCCGTTGTATGGTCCAAGTACATTCCGGATTTTGGATGATTTGAAAATTGACGGCGGCAACCTGGGGATCACCCTAAGGGGGGATGGGACCTCCCGGGCTTTTCTTGTCCGGCCCGATGTGTCTTTCGGATTATCCAATATTACATTGACCGGATTTGCCTCTCTAGGTGCCAATGGTTACTTAGGTGGTTCCGAAGGCACCCCATTAACGGAGGGGTCAAGTGGAGGCGATGCCGGCTTGGGAGGAGCGATACTGAACCAGGGAATCACCTCGTTGAATCAGGTCACCTTTACCAACAACCAGTCTTTGGGTGGAGTGGGAGGCAATACCCTTTGGGCTCCCCTTGCAAAATACCAATCGGGATCCGTTCAAGGCGGTTTGCAGCAGGGTGGTTCATTGAATGGCCCATCCTTGGGCGCAAGTTTCGACTTTAGTATGCCCTATGGCATCATCATCGCCACCCCCAACCAGGCAGGACAATCCGGCGCTGGTGGTGGATACCTTGGAGGTGCTGGCGGCCAAACCATTCCTGTCACCCTCACCTACACCCTCGGGGAGGACCCAACCCCGCTTACCACAACCGTAATGCTTGCGGGGGCAGGAGGAGGCGGGTCTGGTCTTGGTGGTGCGATTTACAACGCCACGGGTGCCAGGCTTACGATCCAGGGCGAAACTTCATTTACCAATAACTCCGTCTATGCTGGAAAAGGCGGTATCGCCCCCGAATATGTCACTAACCTCGCCAACGCAATCTTTGGCGACTACGCACACACCCTATCGGTTACCGGTTTCGAAAACGCATTCCTTTCAGGAGGGGCCAACGGCGCTGCTTTGGGAGGCGCAATCTTCAACAGGGGAACCATGATCATTTCCGATTCCTCTTTTGATCGTAACTTCGCTTCGGATAGTGGGGCTGCTATCTACAGCTTCCGCGGCGAAGTCTCAATCCGCACCTCCGCCCTCCATAACAACCAGAGCCCAGCCGATCAGGGGATCCATTATGTTGCCGATTCCAATAATCCGGGATCGCTTATTATCAACAATTCCCATATCAAAGGGAAACAGTCATTTCTGAGTGGAAGGCCCATGGGGCCAGGCGCAGTCGTCGTCGAAGGCGGCCAAAGTTCAGGATCAGGCAACATCATCACCTCGAAATCGGGATTTGGCGGCAGCAGTTTTTTCACCGATGTCGTTACAAGGCCTGCTTCCCCCTTTACAGGTGAGGTCTTTAATCCTTGGACGAATGGCCCCCTGGCGGGATTGGGAGCTTTGGCGAATAAACCCGTTCTAAGCGGAAACATGCCGCCTGAAGTGGCCATACCCTTTGAACTGACTTTTGCCATTCCCTTGAAGGCCGGTCAGCCAGTCCCCTTGGGCCGACTCATTCTCGGAATCGATGCGACATCCATCGCAGGAGGAAATTTGGATGCCCTTGGAAAAGTCACCCTAAAGCTTCCGGGAATGGTTGCAAAAAAGTTCACTTTGAATGTCTACTACGAAGGGGATGCAATTTATGCGGGAAACATTGGCAAAAAGACAATTGCCATTGGCACACCCAACCAGCGCATTGTCCAGCAACTTTACAAGGACTACCTGGGCCGGGATGCCGATGCGGCAGGTTTGCACCAATGGGAGGCAAGGCTTGATTCGGGAATCCCACTGGAACAGGTGGTACGGGAAATCCGACTTTCCACCGAATCCAGCCAGATCGTAGTTCAAAACGCTTTCAGGGAGGTGCTTGGGAGATCCGCTCAAACAGCTGGCCTTAAGGGCTGGACAAGTTATCTACAAAGGGGACATACCGGGGATGACCTTCGGGCCGAGTTGCTTGCTTCCCGGGAATATCAATCGGCCCACAATCGCCAGGAAACAATCAACGGGATCTATCAAAATTTCCTGGGTCATGACGCGGCACAGGCAGGTATCGGGCACTGGTTGAAAAATTGGGAAGCAGGGATGAGCCTGTCGCAGGTCATTCAAAAGATCCGAAACAGCCAGGAATCGCGGGAATATATCGTCGATACCCTTTACCAGGAGATCCTGGACCGGCCTGCGGACGGTTTGGGTCTCGACCACTGGACAGACGCATTGGAACATGGCCTCGACAAAGACGCCCTTGCCGCGGCCCTGCTACATTCCACCGTGTTTACCGGGTAGAATTCGGATCCACCAAGGTTAATCAACCTGAAAGTTCCTGCTTATCTTGCAGAGGTCGGGCCAAGCCAATGTTTCCCGCCTTTGCCAGGCCATCAGGAACGGCATTTTTGGCGTTTCTTTTGGAAAGGAAACCCTCCTTAAAGAATTGTAACGCCTAAAGGCCCACCAAGGTTTTATCCCAACCAGGGATTATAATCCCCTTTTAGGATCTAAAAAGAGTTGTGGTGGTTTTGGCCCACCAAGGAAGTTGGTTAAATCCAAGGGCACTTGATCGCATTATTGGATCTGAAATAATACGACACTTCTATCACAACTCTTCCTGCCCGGGTTGCCAAAGTTGGAGGAATGCCCTTGGCAGAGTAATGCCATCCAAAAAAAGTTACCAACCTTTGGTAAATTCGCCATCAATCCAGGCGGACCACTTTACCTGTATTTGCTGACAGGTAAATGGCCTCGATCAGTGCGACCGAGCGGCGGCCCTCAGCACCGTCCACGAACGGTTTTCGACCTTTGCGAATAGCATCAATGAAGTCGGCAAGCTGCCTGGTATGCCCACCATGACTGATGGCCCCGGGATTGGAGGAACCGCCCGACTCGCCTGTTTTATGGGCAAATCGACTGCGAATGGAGGCATCAATGGGTAACTCCTCCTGGAATTTCCACAGGCACAAATCATCCTGTTCAATGGTGACTGATCCCTTGTTCCCATGAATCGAAATCGTTTTGGACAGCCCCGGCCAAACGCTTGTGGTTGCCTGGATGACGCCCAAGGCCCCACTTTGGAATTGAAGGGCCGCCACCGCCGTGTCCTCTACCTCGATGCGTTCATGGGCCAAATTTGCCTTATACGAGGCGACCGAAGCAACCGGTCCCATCATCCACAAAAGGAGATCTACATTGTGGATGGCCTGATTCATGAGAGCCCCACCACCGTCCAGGGCTTGGGTGCCTTTCCACCCTCCTTCATCATAATAACGCTGGTCGCGCCACCATTTGATTGTGGTTTCTCCCAGGGTTAGGCGGCCAAAACGGCCTGCGTCGATGGCGGCCTTGAGTTCAAGGTTTGCATCGCCGAAACGGGAAGGGAAAATGGTGCAGAGGGAAACCCCGGCCCGTTCACAGGCGTCCATAATCGCAGTACAGCGATCGGAGGTGATCTCCAGAGGTTTTTCCACCACCACATGTTTTCCGGCTTTGGCGGCAGTGGTAGCCGCATCTTTATGAGCCCCGGAAGGTGTGGTAACGATGAGGGCATCTACTCCTGGTGCGGCCAATCCGTCGGTCAGGGAATCCGTGCAAAGGACATCCACCAAGCCCATTTCGGCAGCAAGTTTTTGGGCCGATTCCTTGGTTCGGCCAATGAGTGCAATGATCCTGGCACCTGGGATATCTCCAATGGCCTTGCAGTGAAAGCGGGCGATCATACCGCAGCCGATGATGGCAAATCCGAAGGTCATAAAAAGGTTCTCCACCAGGCAAAAGAGGAGGCTCAGGATTTTTTGGGGGGGCTCGCCAACCGGACGAGGTAGTTGGCCCCACTCAGGACGGTTGCCAAAACCATGGCCCAAATGAGAAGGTCCCGAATCAGGACAAATCCTTCTGGAACGATCCCAATGCCTGACCGGACCTGGGCTTCCAGGGAAAGAAAAATGGCGACCAAAGCGGCACACTGAAGAGTCATTTTGATTTTGCCTAAAAGGTCCGCACCAAAAGCTGCCCCCATGCTTTCCAGCTGATCACGAAGGCCAGAGATGATGAGTTCACGGGCGATTACCACCGTAACCATCCAGGGCAAAAGCCAACCTTCCTTTGCCCCAAGGGGTAAAAGAAAAACAAAGGCACCACAGATGAGAACCTTGTCCACCAAGGGATCAAGAACCCGCCCCAAAGAACTTACAAGGCCTTGCCGCCTTGCCACATAGCCGTCCAACCAATCGGTGAAGGCCGCTACCGCAAATACAACAAGGGATACAATCCACATTTCCAAGGCCATAAGTCCAAAAAGGACAAAGGCCAAAACCAGGCGGGACAAGGTCAGGAGATTGGCCAAGTGGAGCCAATGGGGAACTGCGGCGAGATTAGCCACGGTGCTTTGGGGCAAGGGTGAACTCATCGGCTCCCCGCTTTCAAAGCCAAGGGTGCAACCATATGCCGTGCCAACAGGTCATAGCCGTCCGAACCATTGATGCGTGCTCGGACAAAATCCCCGGCAAATAACCCCTTTGCTTTGAGCCTTACCACAGGGTCGATGGTTGGGGCGTCTGCATGGCTTCGGGCGGTGTACCAACCTGGGGCATCAGAATCGGGCCCATCAACGATCAAATCGATTTCTTTCCCATACTGGGCCTTGGCCCAGCCAAAGGCGATTTGCTGTTGAATCGCCATGATATGGTCCGCCCGTTGTTTTTTGACCTCTTCAGGCAAGAGTCCATCGAGTTTGAAGGAAGGTGTCGTTTCCTCAACGGAATAGGGGAAAACGCCCAGTCGTTCAAATTTGGCCCGTTGGATAAACTCGACCAGTTCCTGAAATTCCGCTTCGGTTTCTCCGGGAAAACCTACCAAAAAAGTCGAACGAAGGACAAGTCCTGGAATCGCTTCCCGAAGGCGAACAACAAGATTCTCGATGGCCTGTTTGTCAACCTTCCGAAGCATTCGTTTGAGCACCCTATCGGAGATGTGTTGCAGGGGCATATCCAGATAGGGAAGCAATTTGCCCTTGGTGACGCCTTGGGAAAAGGTATTTAGCAAGCTGTCGGTGATGTACGCCGGGTAGGCATAATGGAGTCGAATCCAGCAAATGCCTTCGACAGATTGCAATTCCTCAAGGAGTTTGTCCAGCCTTGGTTCCCCATAGATGTCGATCCCGTAATAGGTGCTGTCCTGGGCGACCAGGAGCAGTTCCCGGACGCCATCCGCTGCAAGTTCCCTGGCTTCCGCCAGGATTTCTTCGATCGGTTTGGAGACATGTTTTCCACGCATGGAGGGAATGGCACAGAAAGTGCAAAGCCGATCACATCCTTCGGAGATCTTTAGATAGGCATAGTGTTTTGGGGTTGCCCGAAACCGGCCCATGTCGGATTGGGCCTTAACCGGGGCGGGACGAAACAGGGTCCGCTGTTCCTTGGTTAAAACGGCCTGCCTGAGTTTGCGGGTGAGGTGCGCCTGGTCAACAACCCGGGCAATCTCCTCACGGCCATGGACACCTACGATATGGTCGACCCCTGGAACCTCGGTGAGGAGGTCCTCCCGATTGCGCTCGGCAAGGCATCCCCCAACAATAACAGCCCCGATCTCCCCTGCTTTTTTCCGGGCAAGCTGTTCCCGGATAACTCCCAGGGATTCCTGGCGGGCGGGTTCAATGAACCCGCAAGTGTTTACCAGAACGACATCCGCATGGGTGGCATCCGAGGTTATGGTCCAACCCTCTTTTACAAGATCGCCGAGCATCTTCTCGGAGTCGACCAGATTTTTGGGGCAGCCGAGACTTATCAGGGCGCAAGTTTTTGTTGCCATACTACCGGTATTTCGGGAACTCCTCATTGTGTCGGACAGGATTTTGTCGTTGCGATCCGAACCAACCATTATTTTAACCCATAACCTCGCCAAGGGATGGGGTTTTGGCCAGGGAAAGGTTGATATCGAACATTTCCTTGTCAACAAACCTTCCCAAAGTGCTATCAAACATGCGCCTTAATCCGTGCAAAAGCGGACCGTTAAGGGTGTATTCCACATAGGACCAAAGGCCAGACTGTGTGGCCGAACCCGCACACACCACCGGGAACGGGACCGAGCCTTCCTCGGGGCGATGGTGGAATCGGTCGTGACGGTGACCATGGAGCCAAAGTCTGATGTTTCCCTCAGCGGCCACTTCAAGCATGCGGTCAAGGTCCCTCAGGGCGCGAATGCGTGGCTCCTTTCGCCTGTTGGCCCGTAGGACCGGGTAATGGGTCACTAAAATTCGAAGGCCCGGGCCCAATTGGGCCAAAAGTTGCTTGAGTCTTTCCAGCTGATCAGGGCCAACCTCGCCGGAGGCGTCCCATGGCCATCGGTTGGAGGTGCAGGAATTGACCCCTATCAACCACAAATGGCCCACTTTTTGGGCAAACGGATAGACATGGTTTCCGAGCCGCTGGCCCACCTGCCAAGGACCGAAATAGCGTTCAAAGGCACCCCCTGAAATCGACTTGTTGGTGAAATAGTCGTGGTTGCCGGGAACTGCAATTCCCCCGGGAAGGCCCGTCTCCCCCACCCTAAGGAGGCGGGCCGCTCCCTGTACCTCTGCCTCAAATCCAAGAGCGGTGGCGTCTCCAGAAAAGACCCAATGGTTGAGATTCCTTGTGGGCAATTCCTTGGCTAGTGCTTCAAGTACTTTGGTGGCGTGACGAAATCGGAAACCCCTCCCCAATAGGCGCAGGTTTATCCAGGCGGGTAATCTTTTGGAAAAGACATCCGAGGCCCGCCATCCCGGTTTCTTTTGGGTAATGTGCAGGTCGCTGAAATGGGCCAAGCGAACCGGGGATTCCGGCTCTCCATTGGAATTTTCCTGCATGGGAGTTGATACGGAAGGAATCATGACGACTTACTTTGACCCCGCAGCAGGGGCTGGGGCTGCCTCAGCCTGGGTGGTTCCCGTGCGTTTGTTGTAAAGTTCCATTGCCCCCTCCTTGTCCGGATCAAGGCGCAAATTTTCAATGCTTCTAAGGATGTCCGAGGTTGGTTTGTAACGACCCGTTTTCACATCAAATTCCAACGACCCTTTGCCCTTATCGGTTGCCGCAACCGTGGTTTCCTTGTTGTCAGGTCCCAGGGGGGGGCGAATCACCCGGTAGCAAACCGCCATGAGACCCGTGAATTTTTGCGGCTTTTTCTGATTGATGGGAACAAGGTAGGTAAACCAAACCGCCTGCCTCTTATCTGGCAAGGTGATTGAGGATGTGGCAAAAATTTCATCGGAGGCAATCGGTTTGATTGGATTATTTGGATTATTTGGTTCGGGAAACCATTCCTTGAAGGTTGGTTCCAGTTTTTTATTACCCACCAGAGTGGTCAAATCCTTGGCTTTGAAATCAATATTTTTGCTGATCCTAAACCGGACAAGGTCGGCAACCATTTTCGCTTTGGTAATGTCTGGAGATTCTCCGGATTTTTCCTGCCGAAAAAGGACTGCCATGGCATCCGTTCGTGGACCCTGGGAAGCTTTGACCTTTGGGTCAAGGAGGAAAACAAATCCATAAGGGCCATCGGCGGCGTTGGTGGTGCTTTCCAGCCCTCCCGAAAGGGCAAGGGCAATTTCTGCCTCGTGGCCTTTGCCTGGGAAGTTTTTGCCTTCTTTATTCGCTTTTCCGCCGGTGCCTGGTTTATCCAAAATGCCTTTGGGTACTCGCAAAAACAGGCTCAACTTGACCTGGGTGGTTGTGGCATTTTCGCGGAATTCCAATTGGCCTAAATTTAGCACTCCCCCCAAAACCTTTTCATCCCGATCGAACAACTCGGTCATCGTCTTGGCTTTGCGGGTGTTTGCATCATAATCGCTTGAGTAGCAACCCACCAAAAGGGCAACGCCTCCGAACAGCCCGAGTCCGAAGGCACGCAAAAGGGATAACCGCCGTGGCGATAGGCTCAAGGATAATCTCCAAACAGACACATCCAATGAAGGATATTCTACGACCCGGAAGGGCCAAATGAATTGGCGTGTTGGCAAAATAGGCAAAAAAGAACCAGCCTATTAACAAAACGCCTCTACTAAAATATGCCCCGGATTCCTACTTTAGCACCCGAATAAACAGGTTGGCGAAATCCACAGGCCCTTCGGAGGCAACCAGCCCAAGTGGCCCTTCGGAGGGAATTCCTTCAAGGGGGAGAGCCTTGATGATTTCCTTGCCGTTAATTTTTAGGCTAAGCTGATTGCCCAACAGGCTCCCTTCGAGGCGATTCCATTGATTTTCAAGGGGGTTGGTATCGGCTACCAAGGCGGGCTTGGCGGCCAAACGAATTGCCTCGGGAAGGCTAGCATCCGACTCCACCAAGGGTAGGCCCCCGGAGCCTGTCTTGCCATCGGTCAAAAGAATCAGGGCTTTGTTGCTGCCCCGAAGCCCCAGATAGGCTTTTCGGGTGCCCTGGGTCCCTTGGGGACTGTTATCGAGTGGGAACCTCCAATCGGCACTGAATTCTATATTGCCATGGTTTCCGATGGTCCAGATCTCCGAAGAACCGGTGCCTTTTTTGCCACGATAGGCAAGCATCCAATCCCTCATGGTCCAGGGAGAATCAGGCTTTGTGACAAATCCTCCCAAACCGTAATGGCCCAACAAAAATCGGTGGCCTTGAGCAAGGGGGGTGGCCTCTTTTTCCTCGATGGCCTCGGAGGGAAGCTCTTTGATTTTAAGGTTTCGGAACATACACTCCGCCCCTTCCGACTCGAGAGCAATATAGCCTTTGCTGGGGCTGGCCTTGCTAATGCCGCTGACCACCTTGCCATTAACTGCCAATTTGAGCGAGCCGTTTTTTGCCTCGACCCGATAGTGGTTCCACTCCCCGCCCCCCTTTACCCTTTGTTCGGAAGGCAAACAGCGGGGCCACCCTTTGGGGTGGGCCCTGTCCGGAACACAGGTTGCCCCCCAGATGCTGAATATGTCGCCGTGGCTGGTGTAGTTGCCCTTGCTTTCCAGATTGACCAATATTTGGACTTCGATGCCCCGGGTGAAGGGTGAACCCAAAGCCGGAAAGGAATCCGCCCACAAAAACAGACCGCTGTTTCCCACCTCCTTTATGTTGGTGTGCTTCCATTCCATTTCGAGAATAAAGTTTTGGTACTGCTTTTGGGTGCGCATAAAACCAGTAGGTTTTCCCGTCGTTACGATCATTTTATCCTTGACATAAAAGGTTCCTTCCTGGGTATTTACCATTTCCCAACCATCCAGATTTTTGCCATTGAACATGGGTTCAAATCCATCGGGGTCGCTTTGGCCCCAAAGCCCCAAAGGGACAAAAACAAACCACGCCAAGGCCAACATTTTGTTTAAACGGACCATGATAGGAACCCAATAGGGAGGAAGGGGGGATTGCCGATTATGGATCTTCTTAAGAATCCTTCCCAGAATGTTAAACCACCCAAAGTATAGGAGAATCCGGCTAATGCCACACCTATCATGCTTTCATGGACATGAATGTGCCGATTTTGAAAACCGGGGGAATTGCCAAACGCTATGGCACTTTTGATGCCCTCAAACCGTTGGAGTTATCGATCCGCCCGGGAGAGGTGGTTGGACTGCTTGGGCCCAACGGATCCGGAAAAACCACCGCACTCCGATTGATTCTCGGATTTCTAAGGCCTACTTCAGGACGGGCCACTCTGGGAGGCCACGATTGTTGGCAAGCAGGCCATCTGGCACGAACCTTTGTCTCCTACCTCCCGGCGGAACTAAGGCTTTATGATTCGATGAATGGGCGGCAAATTGTTCGCTGGATAGCATCCTTTCGGGGCGAAACACCAGACCAGGAACGAATGCTTCGCCTTGCCAGGCTTTTTGAACTCGATCTCGACCGTCCTCTTGGCGTTCTGAGTTCTGGGATGAAACGAAAAGTGGCTTTGCTGGCAGTCATGTTGCCAAAAACGCCCCTGCTTATCCTCGATGAACCGACCAATGCCCTTGATCCCTCCATGCGGGATGCCTTGGTGGAATTGGTACGGATGGCCAAGCAATCGGGTCAGGCGGTTCTTTTTTCGTCCCATATCCTCGAAGAGGTGGATGCCGTGGCGGATCGGGTCGTGGTGCTTCGCAAAGGGGAATTGGTTATGGACCGACCCCTTTCCGCCCTTCGTGGAGGAGTCCGGATTCACCTTGTTATTGACAATCCCCCGATCATCCCGGTTGCTCTTAGGGACCAATTGCGCATAACAGAGTCTGACAAATGGGGAGTGTGTGACCTGTCGGCACCTGTTTTAACACCAGAAATTTTAGCATGGCTTGCCCTGACTGGGGCAAGGGAACTTCGAGTGGAATCAGATGGACTGCGCAAGGCGTTAGGGACCATTTTTCCAGGAGCCTTGTTGGGATGAACCAAATCAAAACCGGTGTTCTGGGCAATATAAGACCCCTTTTGTGGCGGATCTTTCGCGATTTGCGCTGGCCTCTTTTAGCCACGGCAATACTTACCTTTATTTTCCCCCTGCTCTGGTCCCTGATTGCCAAAAGAATGCTTGGTCAGATTGGCCCTTTTTTTGAAATGCTTGGCCAAATGGGTGGGATCACCCATAAAGAAATCGAAGCTGTACTGTTTGACGGGCCTGGACAATTGGTTAAAACCCTTTTGGGGGGGGAACGAATCGATCTTAATCAGGCCATGGATTTCCTTTCTGTTTGCCTTGTCCATCCCATCATGCTTACCATCCTTCCCCTTTGGGCGATCAGTCGGTCAACGCAAGCCATTTCGGGTGAAATTGATCGGGGTACGATGGAACTATTACTTGCCCAACCCATTTCCCGTTCTGGAGTTTGGTTGGGACACTTGATCGCAGAAACGACTGCGATGCTCTGCATCGCCACCATGGGCGTTTCCGGTTTGGTTTTGGGCTCCTGGATCATCTCCCCCTTGGAGGTAAAGCCGATTGATTCGCGTATTATTCCCAGAAAACCGGCCATCATAGCCGAAATGGGACCGATAAGGCTTCGGCTTGAGGATCCCATCCTCGATCGGCTCACCAAAAAACCGACAAGCTCCACCCCGGATCGGCTAGTAATAAGGCCGTTGGCGTTTGCCTGGGCCATTCCTCAACTTTTTGGATTTATGGCAAGCATTTCCGGTTTGGGTATTGTCCTCTCGGTGCTCATCCGAAAAAGGTTTATTGCCCTTGGGGTCGGAGTTTTGATTTTGTTGACGATGTTTTTGATTAACCTCTTGGGCCAGCTATGGGAACCGCTGGAACCCATTCGACCTCTCTGTTTTTACTACTACTACATTCCCCAGGAGGCAGCTTTGGGCCGCATGGCTCATGTGGACCTCAAACAGTGGTTTGGGCCTGACCGGGTGAGTGTTTCCAGCCTTGGCGTTCAACTTGGGGTCGCCAGCATAGGTTGGTTGACCGCCCTTTATCTTTTCCGCAAAAAAGACATCCCCGCTCCTCTTTAGCAATAAACCAATGATGGTTCCAGGGGATCCAATACCATCAATAGTAAACTCCGATGCGAAGGTTTGAGCAAGGCCCTGGAAAAGAGGGTTTGTAGTCCCCATTTTCACAGGTGAATTTGAATATCTCTTGGGAAAATGATGGGGGTTCGTGGTCTAACCTGGGTAACTTGGGCTAAAATTTTCCTCCCTTTTCTTATTATCCCCTTGTCGGTTTGTTTCAACCGTGGTACAAAACAATCAGTCATTCTTTCCCTCTTGTTTGTCTTGCTTACCGTTTCCTTCTGGATCGAGGTTGCACCCATGCTCCTACTCAGATCCCGTTTCGCCTAGTTCCATGCCTTAATTTTCTGGCTCCAATCGATGGTAACTCCTCTTATTTCTCCTTGGTTCAAACGGATAAAGGGGTTCACCGCTCTCTTTACTCCCCGTTTGGATCCGCTCGAAGATCGCTGTCTGTTCGCAACCAATCTTTTTGCCATCGGTTCCCCAGCAGGCGTTCCACTCCTGGTCAAACTGCTTGACAGGAGCACAGGGCAAACCATTGATCAATTTCAACCTTTTTCTTCCGATTTCACAGGCGGAGTGAATGCGGTCCTTGCCGATCTCAA
>SYLG01000004.1 GCA_005808665.1 Planctomycetia bacterium
AAACTCAGGAAGGAAACCGAGGCATGGTACATCCACACAAATGCCAAAACCCGTAGGGTCGATTGGCAAATGTCCATTGGAGATGCCAGAATTAAACTAAAGTCCGTTTATCCTGTATTTATTGAGTGACAAAGCACTAGAGAAGGCTTTGCCAGGTGAATTCACGACATTTGTGCACGACAAGATGGGTTATTACCTACGGGCCTATCTCGAAATACTCGAAGCACAGAAAGTGGAGAAATCCGGTTGGGAGCATGTCTTCTACATCAAATTTTGGGGAATTGCTCCCTCCCTTGCCTTTCCGCTGATGCTTGCCCCTTTGATATCGACCGATTCCCCAGAGGTGAGGCGGCAGAAAATTAACGAGGTGGCCCGCTACATCGAGACCTTTGTCGTATGTCGATTCATCAATTTTAAAAATAATGGAGCCAGTTCCATCCGCTATACGATTTATACGCTGGTAAAGGAGCTTCGGGGCAAGGATATTGATTCCTTGCAGACTGTTTTGCAAGGCAAGCTCGACCAAATGGATGAGTCGTGGGACGGCCTCGCCGAGTTCAGGATGCACAGTCAGAATCGCTGGTTTGTGAAATTCCTCCTTTCCCGAATCACTGGATACATCGAGCAGCAATCTGGTGCTTCGACGAGCTTCACGACCTACTACGCCAGTCCGGGGACAAAACCATTCGAGGTGGAACACATTTGGGCGGACAAGTTTGCCGAGCACCAGAACGAGTTTAACCATCAGAACGATTTTGCAAATTACCGTAACCGAATTGGCGGTCTGGTGCTGTTGCCAAAAGGCACCAACCAGTCCTACGGGGACATGCCCTACACCCACAAGCTCGAACACTACATCAAGGAAAACCTTTGGGTGAAGTCTCTCCACCCGAAGGCATACCAAAACAATCCCAATTTCCTCGCCATGGCACAAGCTCTAGCCGTCAAGTTCAAGGCCCACAAATCGTTTACCAAGGCCGACATTGATGAACGCCAGGCATTGCTTCAAAGTATTTGTGAAGTGATCTGGGGCCGGTCGAATAAATCCAACTAAGTCAAATCAGGGTATGGCCTCAATCCAGGTTGGCACAAAGGGCCCCATCGATCCACCCAGGTTGCCCCGGTCGATTATCCATGGTTGATTGCAATGGGCGGTCGTTATTTATCTTGCTTCTTCTTGCCTCCGCCGGTGATGCGGATTTCGGTGACCTTGTTGCCTTCGGTGACGATGCTGGCGAAGACACCGAGGCCGAATCCCTTCTTGCCTTCTTCCGTCCATTTCCTGACTCTCTCGGCGGTTTCCCTGACCTGCTTGGCCAGGGCTTCTTTGCCGCCTTCAAAGGCTTCGCCGGCCTCGATCTTCATCGTGGCGTTGTTGACCTTGCCTCGGACGATCCTGGCGTTGTCGGCAAGGATCAGGGTGATTTCCTCGGGCGGCTCGGTCCCCTTGGACTTCTTGACGGTCATCTTGGTGCCTTCGAATTTGGTCAGGAACCCCACAAACACTTCGGCTTCGGCAAAGGTAACCGAGAGCACGAGGACGAGGCTCGCAGCGACGAATTTCCGCATGGATGCTCCTCCTTTGGAGAATGGTAAGAAACACAGACCTTCGAGCCACCGGGTTTGTCCCTGCGGTGCCGACGGCTTGCACGAACTCCTCCGCCCCTGAGGTGGACCCCATTGGCTTAACAAAAAACGGGGTCCGCCCTGAATTGATATGGGCTAGGGCAAAGATTGTCCCGAAGCTTTTTTCAGCGCCGCAATCACCGCCTCGATATCGTCCTGGTACGAAGTCGGGGTGGCAAATGTAGGCTTCAGGATGAAAGTGATAATCCCTTTGCGATCGATGACGAACCAATGCGGGTAGTTCTCCACCCAGGATCCCCACCGCAAAGCGCGGCGGGAAACGCCGTAGATCGCTGACACTTGCCCTGCCGGATCCGAAAGGGGGGTGGCAAAAACCAGGCTTTTCTCCTTGCCGAAAGGGCCTTTTCCACCGCCGAGTAGCCAGTTTTGTTCTTTGAATGTTTGGGTTCGATAGGTATCCAACGGCATTACGACAAAGGTTTCTGCGCCGAGTTTTTCGACTTCACCTTTCCTAAGGCGCAACTGCGCCTGTTGGTGCATTCAGCCCCCTCAACCATCGAAAGCGGCAAAATAGATGGCAATCGGTTTTTTGCCAAGAACCGACGAAAGATGGAACGGTTTATCCTCCAAAGTCAAAGCGGAAAAATCTGGGGCAGGCTTGCCGACGATGGCCCTACCCAAATCTTCCCGCTTGATTCCGGTCGCATAGGCATGACGAATCTGGGCAGAATAATCCTTGTTGCTTTTGACCTGACCCGCCACAAGTTTAGCTACGAATGGCACACCGGGATCCCTATCCTTTAGCGCCCCTTCAAGCGCCTCAGGCTTGCTCTTGAGCAGGGCCAGGGCTTCGACAGCACGGATACGAACGATAGGCTCCTTGTCACCCTTTATCAACCCGGCAAGTGCCTCCGCCGATCCCGTATCGCCACGAACTCCCAGGGCGTAGGCGGCAATGGCCCGCACAAAGGGGCTGCCGTCCGCAAGAGCGACACGCAACGATTTCAGATCGGCGTTGTTGATGACCTCGTAATCTGCCAACACCCGGTCCTGCCAGCCTTTCTCAAAGTTTTCGGACATCGGCGGAAACGCAAGCTTTTTATAATTTGCGATTGGTTCGCCACCTTGGCCGAGGACCGGAAAGAGCAAAAACCACAAGGTAAAAAGGAAAGGGTTCATTTGCAAGGTCCCTGAAAAAACCACTGAACCGACCCCCAGGAGCCAAGGTAGGTGATACCTCCTGAGCTTCCTCCTATGAAAAAAAGCTCGTGGGGTGTCACTCCTCCTTTTCATCCCTGGCGTTTTACAATGGCTTCCACCCACACCGGCACATAAGGAATGATGCAGCCCTTGGAAGCTGGCCAGTCTTTGTAAAGACCGATCTTTTCGCCGATGGCGACGGCCCGTTTGCGGAGTTTGGGGTCGAGGATGCCGATGGCGCCAAGCGTATTGTTCATGGTCCACTGAACCTCAGGCATGGCTTTGGGCAACTCTTTTTCGATGCGATCAAGGAGGGCAACCAGATCAAGACCTTCGGCCCCCTTGGTCACCCGGCTGGCGGTGAGGTGCCACCCCGCCCGGGCAGCCCAACGATCCTTGTCTTTCATCCACTTCAGGCGGAGGGCTTCTTTTTCGGGGTGTTGCGCAACGATATAAGAGTTCAGCCACTCCGCAACTTGGGCGCAGGTGGTGGAGCGAGTCAACCTGTCCACATCCTTCCCAGAGAGGGACTTGAGCTCCATGATAAGGGTGGCAAGAAGTTGTGCTTCGACATTGCCGGTGTCCCAGAGCTTGAGTGCGAGTTCGTGGTTCGTTTTGACCTTTTTGGCCAAGGTCCGGATGTCGCCCATTTTCACGCCAAACTGGTTGGCGGGTGCGCCCGTTTTCGTGTTGTGGGCACGCCTGGCTTCGTCGCCTAGAGATTTCAATTGGGTGAGGATTTCGTTGACGGTCATGTCAGGTAGTATAAGTGGTAAACTTGGCAAGTCAACGAGGGTTATCGTTCCCATGGAGTTGGGGTTTTTCTCCCATTAACTTATTTACCTCTAGATCCGTCCGACAAAAATGTTCCATTGTCACCAGGTCACCCAGCATGATTTTTGATCGGGGTTATTTGGGAGGGGGCCACGGTGCTGGTTCTGTACCCTTTTCCGAATAGGATAGGGACGGGTCGAGGGTGGCCTTTGGAATTGTTCACCTGCCTTATTTGGGGAGCAGCACCATGATAAAGGTCAAAGTGGGATTTGTCGTTTGCCTGCTTGGAATCACCGTAATCGATCCCCTATCCGGTCGGGGGGCCATCAGCCAGGAGCCGAAGTGTGATGAAATAGGCGTGAACAAAGTGTCGGTTGCCCTTCCTGGAGCCAGGGAAAAAGAGGTCAGGGATGATGCCCTTAACGACCACTATCAGCCAAAGTTTGGGGCATGGGGGCACCCTTCGATGGGACATTTCGTAAAAAGCCGAAACGGTCTTGTCGGTTTTACCATGTTGTCGGAGCCAAACATGTTGGGTGGAATTCCTTTTGCGCCAGGAAAACCCGTTTCCGTGTTTGACACCGACGAGTCGAATTACCGGTGCAGGCTCCAAACAAAAAGCAAGGAAATGTTTCCGGCGAAACCCCAGGCCATTGGGGCGGTCGTCCTGGCGGGCGGAGGCGAATTATCAGGGGCCGTCCGGGGCCAATTTCTAGCCTTGGCAGGAGGGAAAGATGTAGCTCGTATTGTCGTGATTCCAACAGCTCGTTCCCAGGATTCCTACACAGGAAAGGAGGACGAGGTTCTCCAGGCGTGGAGGAAGCTCGGGCCGGAAATGGTGTGCATCCTCCACACCCGCGATCGTATGGTCGCCAACGATCAGGCTTTTCTCAAACCACTTACCCAGGCGACAGGGGTCTGGTTCACGAATGGGCATACCGACCGCCTGCTCAACGCTTACCAGGGCACGAAAGTTGAGGAGGAGCTGAAAAAACTGATTGCACGCGGTGGCGTGGTTGGCGGCCAGGATGCTGGGGCGGTTGTCCTCGCAGACCGGGTTCACCAGCGGTTCGACCCCGATGTCTTAAGTCCTGGGTACGGACTGGTGCCTGGAATCATGATGGCCCGGGGATTTGGCGACCCGGGCCGAACGGATCAGGTGGTCCTTGACCGATATTCGGGTTATGCAGGCCTTGGTATCCCTAACGGAGCGGCAGCGATAATAAAGGGCCAGTCCCTGTCAATCCTCGGCAAGGGACCGGTCAAGGTATACTGGGCGAAATCGGCCACGAAACCGGCCCGTGTGGAAGTGTTACGGGATGGCGGGAATTACGATCTGAAAGTTTTCCATCCAGCCAAGTGAGGTTGGAGCGTCCTTTGTTTACCGGACGAGGATCCTTAGCGATGGCATTGACGCTGAAATGCCGTGCTTACGAGGCTTGGATTGTCTCCAAAAGTAACCGGTTTCCGGATTGCGAATGGCATAATTCCCTATAGGTTAATGATGGTTGTTAGGGTTGCATAAAAATCAATTAAAATAGGGTTTTAACACAATAGAATGCAAAAGTCATGAATCCCATAGTATTTGCCATGCGCCACCCGATCACCATGATGATGGTGGTGGTGGCATTGCTGGGGGGCGGGACCCTTGCCCTGACAAAAATGAGGGTGGATATCTTTCCCCCCTTGAACATGCCCCGCATCTATGTCTACCTGCAATATGGTGGCATGAGCCCTTCGCAAATGGAAGGATTGATTGTCAACCAATTTGAGTTGTTTTTCCAGTATGTGGACGGTGTATCCGGGATTGAATCAAGTTCCCTGCAACAGGTTGCTTTGGTCAAGCTTTCGTTTTTTCCAGGGACCGATATGGGACTAGCCATGGCCCAGGTGTCGGCAATGTCCCAGCGGGCGATGTCGGTGATGCCGATCGGGACATTACCCCCTTTGATCATGCGGATGGATGCCGGTAGCGTACCCGTTGGGTATCTGGTGATGAAAAGCGATACAACCCCGCTTGGGATGGTGGGGGACTTCGCCCAGAATTTCATCCGGCCGCTTGTGCAGAAATATGTTCCAGGCACCATTGGTACGCCTCCCTTTGGACCGAATGTGCGGTCCATCCTGGTGAATGTGAACCCCGATAAATTGCGCACCTACAACCTTTCTCCACAGGATGTTGTGCAGGCGATCATGACCGGGAATGTGGTCATCCCGGCAGGGAACATCTATATCCAGGATCGAATGCCGATGGTTCCAACCAACGCCATGGTCCGGGACATTCGGGAGATTGGCAGCATTCCCCTAAGGATGGGGCAAACGGTCTACATAAGGGATATCGCCACCATAAGCGATTCCACCGATGTGAATTATGGTTATGCGCTGGTGGATGGGCGGAAGTCGGTCTATTTGCCAATTATCAAAAAGGACACGGCTTCGACCCTGACTGTGGTGTCCAACATTCATGCCGCCATGCCCTACTTTCGAGCCGTGCTTCCCGAAGATGTGAAAGTCAGCTTTGAGTTTGATGAATCCCCGACCGTGGTGACGGCGATCAAGAGCGTTGGCATCGAGGGGTTGATCGGGGCATCTCTTACCGGGTTGATGATCCTGCTTTTCCTCGGGGATTTTCGAAGCGTTATTGTGGTGGTTTGCAACATACCGCTGGCGTTGATGGGATCGCTTTTCGGCTTGTACATCACGGGAAACAGCATCAACATCATGTCTTTAGGCGGCCTGGCTTTGGCCATTGGCATTCTGGTGGATGAATCCACGGTGGAGATTGAGAACATCCATTCCCAGATGCGTGGGAATATATCCCTGCCACGGGCGGTGCGTCGGGGCAACCATATCACCGCGGTGGCGCGCCTTTTGGCTTTATTCTGCATTCTTTCTGTGTTCATCCCGGCATTCATCATGGACGACCCATTGCGTTCCCTGTTCATGCCCCTAGCCCTGGGTGTGGGGTTCGCAATGATTTCCTCCTACCTTTTATCCAGCACTTTCGTACCGGTAATGTGCGTTTATCTGCTCAAACCCAATCACCATGGCCAAGGCAGCCACAAGGTCACCTTGTTTGAAAGGGTGGAGAGTGTCTACGAGCGTCTGGTCGGTTGGATTGTCCGCCTGAGGTGGATTGTGGTTCCTGGGTACCTGGGTGTGGCGGCAGTGGTTATTGCATTCCTTGGTCCGCAACTTGGGCAGGAATTGTTTCCCAAGATCGACTCGGGGCAGTTTGTGCTCCGTTATCGGCCTCCTCCCGGCACCAACTTTGAAATCACCCGGATGATGGGACAAAAGATCCTTGAAATCATCGAACGCGAAGTGGGGCAGAAAAACATCGACATCAGCATCGGCTACGCCGGCCAGATCGCGCCGCAATTTGGCCTCAACAACATGATCCTCCTGATGCGTGGTCCAGATGATGGCATGATCCGCATGGCATTCAAAGAGGGGAGCGGGATATCCCTCGCCGATTTCCGGGAGAAGATGCGACGGATCCTTCCCCGGGAAATCGCTCCCTGGTTGGCTACGGTGATCGAGGGCAGGGGAGTGCCTCCGGAAGAGGCACGAAAGCGAGCCACGGAACTTACCTTTGGTTTTGAACCGGGCGACATGATTTCGAATGTCATGAGTTTTGGCTCACCCACCCCCTTGGAAGTGGTTGTGTATGGGCCCAACCTTTCCAATGTCAGGGCTCACGCCATGAAGGTCAAGGAGGCCATGGCATCCATCAAGGGCCTTCGTGATGTCCAGTTCCATCAGGCCATGGATTATCCCACGGTGGATGTCACCATCGACCGCGAAAAATCCGGCCTTAGCGGGGTAAATGTCCAAACGGTGGGCAACTCGATTCTGGTTGCCACCAACTCAAGCCGTTACATTGCCTTGAACTATTGGCAGGATTCCAAAACGGGTTTCGATTACCAGGTCGAGGTTCTGGTCCCCACCCAGCGGATGAATTCAGCACTGGAAGTGGAAACACTTCCTCTCACCCAGGTCAACAACATTGTCAACCTGATGGTTCGCGATGTGGCCTCGGTCAAAACTGGTAACATGCCCGGCCAGGTGGATCGCCTCTCTTCACAACGGTTTGTCAGCATCACCGCCAATCTGGAAAGCATGGACCTTGGTGCCGCTTCCAAACTTATCCAAAGCGCCATCGCCAAAATTGGCTCACCGCCAAAAGGTGTACTCCTCGAAACCCGCGGCCAGACGAACACTATGGTCAAAATGTTTGAGTCCCTGGGGATTGGCCTTGGAATCGCTGTTGCCGTCATACTTGTGATGCTTACCTCGTATTTTCAATCCCCGCGCCTGGCCCTAACCTCGATTGGTGCGGTTCCTGGCGTCCTCGTCGGTATCATTACCATGCTGGTCCTGACTAACACCACCCTTAACATCGAGTCGTTCATGGGATCAATCATGTGCATTGGAGTATCCGTATCCAATTCCGTCATGATGATCACCTTCATGAACGACCGCTGGAACGAGGGATTGTCGGTTCGGGAGTCGGCCATCAAAGGGGCGGCCGGACGGCTTAGGCCGATCATCATGACCGCTTGCGCCATGACCACAGGAATGCTTCCCATGGCCTTGGCACTTGAAGAAGGCTCGCAAATGCAGGCACCCCTGGGAAGGGCGGTGATTGGCGGCCTGCTTGCATCCACCATTACCACCCTGCTGGTGCTTCCCGCTGTCTTCTCCCTACTAATGGGTAATCTCAAGCCTATGCCTGTTTCCATGGATCCGGATGACCCCGAAAGTAAACAGTTTGATGGCCTCGAAGGGCAAGCCGTAAACCACCTGCATACCCCACCCGTCTTAGGAGCGGCCCCATGAGCATTAAGTTCCTGCTTGGGACTATTTTTCCCCCATGCCTGGTGGTCCTTGGGTGTGCCAAAATCGAAGAACATGCCCCACCCAGCCCCAACGCTCCCGAGGTCGAAACCGTCCAGCCCCAGCGTCGGGATATTTTCCGCACCGTGGGACAACCCGGATTCGTGGAAGCCTACGAACAGTCTTCCATCTTCCCGAAGATCACCGGCTTCATTGAGAAATGGCATGTGGACATTGGGGACAAGGTCAAAAAAGATCAACTTCTTGCAAACCTTTTTGTGCCTGAACTTGTTGAAGAACACCGATTGAAACAAGCCACTGTGACCTTGGACAAGGTCCTTGTGGACCAGAATAAAAAACTCGTCGAGGTGGCGGATGGAAATCTGAAGGCTGCGGTAGCCAAGGTGGCGCAAAGTAAGGCCGTCGTGGGAAAATTCCAGGCTGAGGTTGAGCGCTGGCAATCGGAGGTTCGCAGGCTGACCGACCTTGTGGCCCAACGAGTGGTCGATAGGCAGGTTTTGGATGAATCCATCCGGCAACTTCGCTCCAATGAATCTGCCAAGGAGGCATCCCTTGCGGCGGTGACGGTGGCAGAATCCGAACAGTTGGCTTGCGCCGCCAGCTTGGGGAAGGCAAAGGTGGATGTTGTGGCTGCGGATGCAAAGGTAAAAGTCTCCGAGGCGGATGAGAAACGCCTTGCCGCTTTGGTAGGATACATTACCCTGACTTCTCCCTTTGATGGCATCGTCGTCATCCGTAACGCCAATACGGGTGATTTTGTCCAGGCGACAACGGGTGACCAGACAGCAAGGCCCCTTTCCCCGGACCAATCCACATCCAAAGGGGCCCCGGTGTTTGCAATCGCCAGAACAGATGTGGTCCGCATCTTTGTGGATGTTCCCGAAATGGACGCCAACTTTGTTACCACCAACACCAAAGCTGAAGTCCGGGTCCAGGCCTTTAATGACCTTCGCATTCAAACCAGGGTGACCAGGACTTCCTGGGCCCTCAACCGGCAAAGCCGAACCTTGCGGGCCGAAATCGACCTTCCCAATCCCGATGCCAAAATCCTTCCCGGGATGTACGCCTATGGGTACATCCGGATTGAAAGACCGCAAGTGATGGCTTTGCCGGCAAAAGCCATCACCAAACGGGGCGATCAGAATGTTGGCTTCCTCCTTTCGGACCACAAAGCAACCCAGGTGAATTTGAAATTAGGCGCCAGTGATGGAGACTGGCAGGAAGTCCTTGCCTTGGAAAAGGATGCCTCGTGGATCCCGCTGACAGGCAATGAGGTTTTCCTGCAGGGGGACATGGACGAACTGGCGGATGGGATTTTGATAAAGGTAACGAGCCCATCCGGTAAGTGATCAGGGTTTTGCTTCAAACAGCGATCCCGGTTTGCACAGGAGGTTGGCACAAGGCACACCCGTAACAGGGGGAAGATCAAAGGGCCGGCTGGTGTCCACTTCCAAGGGAATTCCCGGCAGTTTTTGACAAGCCAGCACCTCTGCGGGATACCCTACCGCACGGAAAAGCCGAAACTGGGATCGGTTGTAATCATGCACCGATTTAAAATAATTCCGGTATGCATTCTCCAATTGCTGCAATGCTGAAACCACCTCCTGCGGCCGGTTCACCAGGATCAGGACATCGCCAAACCGGGTGGTTTCCCCCATGCCCTTGAGGTTGCCATCAAAGCTGATCAATGCGTTTTTAAGGCCCATATCGGACAGGGCCACCCGTGCCGACGATGAGGACAATTGCGACTGGCACTGGACCACCTCGGCGGCCACCCGATCCTGGGCCATGAAAAGGGCTACCATGGCCTGTTGCCTTTGGCCTTCCCGATCACGCACCAGAGCCCGGTTCCCAAAACCGAAGTTTTTCAACTCCCAGAGGGCCGCCGCATTCACATCAAACCGGCTGCCCCATTGCAGGGTGTTATTCAGGCCACTGGCTGCCGCACCACCGATAAAGGGTGGGCCATTGGAATTGGCGCCGCTGTTTCCTTGCAGCACAATGCTTGGAATGAGCGGACGCATCCTTTCCTGTTTGAGTTTGGCAAGGGTCGCCTGCACCACGGCTTGGCTGGAACTCAATTCCGGCCGACTTGTCAGACCAAGTGCTATCAGGGTATCCACCTCCTTGTTGGGTGAAATCAGCATCATGGCCATATGGGGGGGGTCCACCGGGACAACCTGCGCCATCGGATTCAAACGCAAAAGCCGGGCCAGGTCCGCACTGGCGATCCGCCATTCATTGCGGGCCTCAACGGACTGCTCCTCCAGCACCGCCAGCAAGGTCCGGGCTCGATCCACTTCCACCTGGGCGGAAAGTCCCTTGCCCAATGCCTCGACTTTTCGCACCAATTCCTTGCCCTTCGCAACAGTATCCAAGGTTCCCGCCAGCAAGCCTCGTGACTGTTGAACATTGAAATAGGCAACGGCTACCTCCATCATGGCATCATTCTTGGCCGCCTGGATGTCAAACTGTCTGGCTTTGAGCATCTGTTTGGCGGAAAGTGGCTCAAAGATGGCATCGGTTGTGGCAAAAACCGCGGACAAACCAGGCCCCAAGGTGATGGATTGCCTGCTGTTGAAAGTAGGTGGGCCATTGTAGGTCACATTGAGTCCATCATGACGAAAATAATCTATGCCAGCATAAATATTGGGTAACCAGAGAACATTTGCCTTGTCCAGGTGAGCCGCCGCCACAGTCTCGGCGGCTTTGGCCGCATCAATGATAAGGGGGCGAGCGTCGGATAATTGCAAGGCCGCGGCAAGGTTGATGGCAAGGGGGATTTCCCCGGTCCCAACGGTCACTTTTTTAAACTCGGTGGGGGGCTTGGTATTTACCTCTTTGGGATGGGAAAAGACTTCGCCCGTTCCAGAATCTTCCAATCCGAGCTGTTTGGGGGTGGTCTTGAAGGAACCCTCCTGGGCCAACAATGGGGAGGATACCAGCATAACCATCAAGAGGCTGGCCAGAATATGGATGCGCCGGTTGGGAACGAGCGATTGCAGACGCTTCATTCGAAGAAACAAGGTAATAATAGAGCCCTCTTCCGGTGGAGTAGGGTCTATATCGAAAAGAAACCAGGTTGGATTGCACAATACTGTGCAATCCAAAGCATCGGCAGGATTCCTCTGGAAGGATTAATCCCGATAGATTGCCCAGGTTATACATTTCCAAGGGTCAGGACACCTGGTAAGGCGGCGGCCTGCTTTATCCAACTCGCCATCTGCTCTTCGTCGAGCTTGCCTTCATGGATGTTGACATAGCGGGTGCCCTCAACCTTGCTGGCACCAGGGGGGACCGGTTGAAGTTCTGTGCCCCGGAAGAAGGCCACCTTGACATAGTGCTTGTGGCAATGAAACGCCAGGAACCAACCCATTCCCCCGATCCCATAAAAAGGAGTATTCCACTTTACGGCTTTGCAAACGGCGGAAATGTGTCCCACGATGAGGGCATCGAGCCGCCTTCCGATTTCGGCCTTCCAGCCTGGCATTGCGGCGATAAAGTCCTGAACCGGGCCGTCGCCATCTGCTTTTGCGATCTGGGGATTGCCGCCCGAGAGGAGGACGACTTTTTTGGTGGAGCGCAGATTTTTCGATTTTTCCATTTATGGACCCGGTTTGGCAATACTTTCTGACTTGTTTGGAACTTCGCCATAGAGGCTGTTTGGCGATAAGTTGATTTCAGCCTGAAATGGATATCAAATTGGCTCATTAACCCCAAAAGCCTTGGAGTTTTTCATTTTCGGGAAGGCCCAGGGGGAATTTCCTGCTAAAGCCGTGGTCTGCAATACCCGCATACTGCCTTAGGGCCTCGTGGATATGTTCCGGGCGAATCCGGATTCCTTTGGCCTTGTCAATGGAAAGAGTTTTGGGATTCAGCGGGACATGGAACTGTTTTTCATCGGTTGCTCCGATAACCCTATTTCCTTTGATGCGAGGACCAAGAAACATGATGGAACCAATGGACCAGTGGTCCTTGCCATTTTGTTTGTTATAGGTTGGCGTCCGGCCCATTTCACTTTGGATGATCACGACGAGTTTGTCCCGGATTTTCAGGGCTTCGGCCCGGCGCATGACATAGGCAATGCCAGCCAGAAGCTCGGGAAGGAGTTTCATTTGATCCTGGTCGTTGTTGACATGGCTATCGAATTGACCAATCGAGAGATTGGCAGAAACGCAAACGCCTGCCTTAAAGGACGCAAGGGCGATTTCGGCCTGTTGGGCAAGTCTTTCTTTAGGAATTGTTGAAGGAATATGCCGGGTGACCCTTTGCATGGCTTTTGAGTTTATCTGGGCCGCATAGAGCATACTCTCGGCACGCTCCTGGCGGGGTAGCAGGGGCATGGTTAACCTGGTTTCGCGTTGTTCCCGGAGGGCCTTTTCGATGCGATTCAAGGCAAAATCATCGTGGTAAGGCGATTTTGGATTCCCTTCGATGGCATCGGCGTTGGCGATTTTCTGGAGAGAGGGCAGGTAGGGCACTCGTGACATGGCCACGATATTGCCCGTTGCCGAATAGTTGCCAAAGGTGAGAAAGGACAGAGGGCAGGTTGGGCCTTTGCAAGCGGCAACCAGGGCGGCAAAGGTCGGGTAAGCCAAACTGTCGAGTTTTCCGGTGGCCATGTATCGGGCCCCCGGGGAGTGGTTGTTTACCGAATAGTCCAGGCCGTTCAGGGTGAACAGTTCATTGCCAAACTCGCCGAAAAAGGATTCATTGCTCATACCTCCCTGAATATGTTTGGCAATGGGTGCAAATTTGTGATTTCCCTTGGTGAGGATGTCCCCTACTTTAAACAGGCGGTTGATGTCGCCCACTCCTTTGGGGTCCATAAGGTAGGTGGTGTCCCAACCTCCCGAAGCATTGAACACGATATAATAGGGGCCATCATAGGGAGGTGCCTCGTTTCGATTTTGGGCTTCCAAGGAATAGGACCTTGGGCCAATGGGACAAGCAAGGCCAAGGCCCGCCATTCCACAGAGTTTCAGGAAATCCCGTCTCATTCCTCACCTCGATTGATCATGACCATTGTTGCCTATTCGTAAAGAAAACCGGGTTGACGGAGAAGGAAGGTGACCACAGCACGCCAGGCTCGAATGGTGTATTTCGGATCAGCTAGTGCGTCGCCTGGCAGGTTACGGCGGCAGTGATAATTCTCCCTGGGATCAATTCCTTTGCGTTCGGAAGCATCCTTTACAATTCCAAAGAAGAGTTGAAAAATGCGGTCGACATCGGGTGAATCCATGGTGTCATATTGGCCCAGGATTCGCTGGTTTAAATGGACAATTGTTTGGCGAATTTTGGAATCCGATTCGGAGGAAATCCCGGGCAAAACATCAGGCTCAATATGAGGGAAAAGCAAACGGTCCTTGGCTTTTCGGTTGAAATCAAGAGCGGTTTGTTTGCAGGCTACATCGTTTGCCAGTATTCTTTGAATGGCACCCATCGCTCCACTGGGGTCCGCGGCCCTTTCGGTCACCTCTTTGGAATCGATGCCCCCGTATAGCATTGCCATTTGGTCATTCAGTTTACCCCATGGTTGTCCAAAAATGGCACCAACCTTGCGCTCGACTTGTTCCGGGGCAAGCATCCGCACGAGGCCCAAATCCTCCATTTCAATCCGTCGTTCTGGATGCATGGATATGGTAGAAAGTCCATCGGCCCGGTAAAAATCCGATACCACCCAATCCTTTAGGACAGACTTGAAATTAAAGCCCGATTTTGCGAACCGGTTGGCGATGGCCTCAACCTGGGTCCGCTGTTCCTGAAAGGCCCGACTCCTGGCATCATAAAAGGGATCCCCAAGGTCTTTGGGGGGAGAAAGCACTTTTCGCCCTGTCAGCAAATAGTAGGCATGCTCAACCATGGCCACGGCAAAGCGAGGGTCCTTTGCGGTGCGTTCACCCAGCCATTGCAAGGCCCGCCACCGTTCTTTAGGGGGCAAGGAATCGCCCTCAAATCCGGCCCCAAACATATCCTTGAACCACCCCTCTTTCCTTTTGCCGTATACACCTTCAAACTTCCAATAATCCTGAAACAAACCGGCAATGGGATCTACCGTCTTGTGGCAAACGACACATTGTAGTGGACCCCAAAAACTGGACAGACAGCTAAGCTTTTCTTTTCTAGTAAAAGGAGGGTTTTGTCATGGTCATCAGGAAGCGGCAATACGACGCATCGTTCAAGGCCAGGGTTGCCTTGGAGGTCATCCGTGAA
>SYLG01000184.1 GCA_005808665.1 Planctomycetia bacterium
CTCCTCCCTGGCACATCTGAGTAAAGTCTCGAGATCGTGTTCCGTTTCCGAAAGTATGTCGGGTGACTGCATGCCAGCTGGTATCGCTGGAAAGACCCATTCGTGTCAACTAAAATCTCAAAATCCCGTGAACGCATACTCTTTCCAATCAGGAATGATAGGATTATGGAAATAGTTAGGCAAATTTCAGGCGGCTTAATTACCCGTTCGGCCGATTCCCTTTTTTGCCCATTGTGCCAAAAATGATCGCCGTCCCTGTCAGCGGTGGAGAAGTCCATGACTCGCCGATTCAGCCCTTTCGCTTTTGGGACGATGGGTGCTCTGTTGTTTTTTTTCGGAAGTGAGTTCCGGGAATTATTCGCATTTGCAGAGACCGGGCCTGCGGCCCCTATCCCCCAGGTTATCAATAAAGAAACGGGACAGGTGCGGGTTCCAGACAACCCCAGCCTCCTCATCCATCGGCAGTCGACCAGGGGCTTCAAGCCGAACGCCGTCTACCAATGGGTGGAGATCTTGCTGGAAGCTTCAGGACGCGATTCGGACCGCAACCAACCTCGGCCCCCGATCCTGTCCCGCACCATGGCAATCGTTATCACGGCAATGTATGATGCCTGGGCCGCCTACGACGAAAAGGCAGTAGGCACCAGACACCACGGTCGACTCCGGCGACCCGCTTCTGAGCGTACCCCAGGCAACAAAGAGAAGGCCATCGCCTACGCCGCTTACAGGGCTTTGCTTTATGTGTATCCAACCGAGGCGAACTGGACCCGTGAGCAGTTCCGGAAGAAGAGCTTCGATCCTGACAACAACTCAACCGATGTCCAGACACCCGAGGGTGTGGGCAACCTTGCAGCCAAAGCTGTCATCGAGTACCGCCAAAACGATGGCTCCAACCAGGAGGGCAACCTGAAGAGCGGGGACCGGACGCCCTATGCCGACTACACTGGATACCAGCCCAAGAACAGCGCAAATTCATTTTCGGACAAAACAGCTTGGTGCCCGATACCCTTTTCGGACGGAAAAGGAGGGTGGTATTCACCGGGCTTTCAGCATCCGCAATGCTATAAGGTCAAGCCTTTCGTGCTGGAAAGGACCGACCAGTTTCGTTCGCCCCCGCCTCCGCTATTTGGCTCAGAGCAACTGAAGCGTGAAGTGGACGAGGCGATCCGGGTCAATGCGACCCTCACCCTTGAGCAGAAGGCGGTGGTGGAGTTCATGAGGGAGGGGCCGCACTCGACCGGCCAGTCAGGGCATTGGCTCCAGTTCGCCCAGGATGTATCCCGCCGCGATAACCACAATCTCGATCGGGACATGAAGTTGTTTTTCACCGTGGCAAACACCGTCTTCGACGCCTTTATGTCGTGTTGGGAGGCCAAGCGTTTTTACGACACGGGCCGCCCTTATTGGTGGGTGCGCCTTTATTACAAGGACCAAGAAGTGGAAGGCTGGCTTGGTCCGGGCAAAGGCTTCGGAAAGGTAAGAGCCGAAGGTTGGAAGCCCTACTCGCCATCCCTCTTCGTCACGCCCCCTTTCCCCGGGTATCCGTCAGGCCATGCGACAGCAAGTGGTGCGGCCAGCCGTATCATGGAGCTCTTCACAGGCAGTGATCATTTTGGTGCCATCGCCTTTCAGGAGGCAGGCTACATGACGGAACCCGGCTTTACAGCGGCCCAGATGCAAGCCCGTGACGGAAAGTCTGCGGACATTCCAGACTTAAAGGTGATCCGCATGCCATTACCGACCTTTACCGCTACGGCAGAGATGGCGGCAATCTCCCGATTATGGGGCGGCTACCACATCCGCACCGACAACGACCAAGGGCTGATCCTGGGACGAAGAGTGGCGATGTATAGTTGGCCAAAGTACCAGGCCTTTTTTGACGGAACGGCCCCCATGCCCCGATGAATCTCGGGATGCCTTGTGTTCGGCTCTTAAAACCTTTTGGTATGGCAATCGCTCTCCCTCAAAGGACAGGGGAGGATTTTTGTTTAGGTTCCATCACTTGGGGCAGGATCAATTTGAAGGTGCTGCCCTGGTTTGGCACGCTTTCCACAAGGATGGCCCCACCCATCAATTCCACAAAGCCTTTGACAATCGAAAGCCCAAGGCCCGAATTCATGCCATCGCTTGATCGCGAGGGATCCATGCGGAAAAAGCGTTCAAAGATCCTTTCGCGAAATTCCGGAGCAATGCCAAGACCTGTATCGATGACCGAGATCTCGGTGTGGTCAGGGAGTTGGCGTGTTCGCAAGGTAACGGTCCCGCCCGGTCGATTGTATTGAATCGCATTGTGGAGAAGATTGAGAAGAACTTCGGCGAGTTTATCGGGGTCCGTAGAAATGCGTCCGGTTGCCGAGGTCTCCAACTTCAATTGGATGCCGTTGGCCTTGGCAAGGTTTCGTACCTGGTCAACGCAGTCGGCCGCAATGTGGTTGGCATCGGCCATGGAAGCCCGAAAGGCATCGACTCCCGCATCAATTCGGGCAAGGGTGAGGAGACGCTCCACGGCCCGATTCATCTGAATCCCGGCGTCGTGGCAATCGGTCAGAAATTCACGGTATTCCTCGGTCGACCGGGACTTGCGCAGGGCAAGTTCACAAGTGGTGATGAGTGCCGCAAGGGGAGTACGAAGCTCATGGGATATGTCGGCCGTTGCCTGTTTTTCCCGGTTGAAAGCACGGCCAAGCTGTTCCAGGGTTTCTTCCAACCGAATGGCAATGGGCCTAAGTTCCACGGGCAGGTGAGAATGGTTGATATTCAACTTGAAGTCTTTGGGAGAGACAAGCCTTACCGCTTCGGAAAGTTTTTCAAGGGGGAGCAAACCAATGCGAAGGAGAACCAATAGTCCAATGGCGGCGGCCAGAAATCCCAACCCTCCCACCAGAGTCAATTCGCTTTTAAGGATAGAAAGGGCATGGTCAATTTCCGCATCGGTTTGATTGATTTCGTTGTTTTTGCGGGCGGAGAACTCGGCCACTTGGGCCTCATAGCGGGCATAGTCTTGGGCACACTCGATGTATAAAGAGGAACGAAATGCTTCGGATCGTGGGGCTTCCGATCGCCCTTGGGGATTGGAGGGGCCAAATGGACTGGCCGGGGGTCGATTGCCCTCAGCTCCAGGACGCCTTGGAGGCCTGAAACTGACCAGACTTTGGGCTGAGGTTTTCAGGCGAACCCTGCGAACGGGTTTGCCGGAGGGAAGTTCGGTTTTGTCAAACTCCCAAAAAAGAGCCTGGTTGGGGGCAAAAAGGATCAGGTTGGGATCGAGCGGAATGCCCTTGAGGGAGGTAGACATTGTCGAGGCTCCCCAAGAAGCTTTTACATGGTAATATTCGGCAACCTGAACCTCATCCTGGCGCAAAAGTTCATTGGGATCCACCCGCAAAGCTACCGTATTTCGGCGAAACAACTCAAATGAGATGGGTCCCCGCCCTACCGTCGCCAGCCAAAAGGGTACGGTGAAATGGGCATTTTGGGGAATCGAAAGCAACCCCAACAGGCCCAGATCGCGGTTTCTGAGGCGTTGAAAATCCATCTGGAATTGGACCAGTTTTGCCAGTGTTTGGGCCTGCCCCAATAGCTCATGATCCATGGTTTCTTCAAGACCTTGGCACCGGTCGGTAAATTGGGTTTCGTGCAATTGTTTTGTCGCGGACCGCCGGGATTCCAGGCCACCCATTGCGGTTCGATATCCAAGCACCGAAACACTTGCCAAGGCCAAGGCCAAAAGGGTGGTACAGTAGAGCACCAGACTCAGACGGATACTGGAGTGTGCTTTCATGGTGATTCCCGGAGATCAAGGACCCTTTTTGGGTGGCTTCTGAAACTTGTTTACTTCCTGTTCGGGAATGGTCATCTCCTCGGTGCGAAGCATATAGCCTTCACCCCATCGCGTCAGGATAAGGGAAGGTTCAAATCCCTTATCAACCTTGGCCCTCAAGTAGCGAATATAGACATCCACCACATTGGAGGTGTTTTCATCATATTCATCATAAAGGTGGCTCCAAATCATCGTGCGTGTAACCACTTTTCCCCGATGAAAGGCCAAAAACTCAAGGAGGGCATATTCCCTGGGGGTCAAATGGATTCCCTGGCCCGCACGGCGAACAAGCCTTGCCCCCGTGTCGATCTCCATGTCAAAGATTCTGATGACAGGATCCTTGATGGAATGGCCGCGACGAATGAGGGCTCGAATGCGGGCAAAAAGTTCTTCCAACTGGAAGGGTTTGATGAGGTAGTCGTCCGCCCCCAGATTCAATCCCTCGACTTTGTCCTGGGTTGTACCGCGGGCGGTTAATATCAACACGGGCGCCATTATCCCGTCTTTCCGCCAATGCTTGAGCAGGGTGAAACCGTCTATTTCCGGAAGCATCAAATCCAGGACGATGACATCATAACTGGCAGTCCGGGCCTTGAAATCCCCTTCCCGCCCATCATTTGCGATATCGACCGCAAACCCCTCCTCCTCAAGCGCAATGCGGGTGGATTTTTGCAATGGTTTGTTGTCTTCAATCAAAAGTATTCGCACGGAAGCCTCCCAATGCGCACCTTATGGTATATATCGCCCGAAAGCGGATTCTCATTCGCAGCCGACCCAGCTCTGGTTTTCCACGGAAAAAGAATCCCATTTTTGGATAGGTCCGAAGGCTTGGGCAACCCTTGGGAATTTTCGAGCTAGCCACCCCTGATATATTGCGAATTTTTTGTGAGAAATGAGTGAAAAAAGGAGAGATTTGGGTTTTTTTTGCCCGGAATGGAGTTTCCTAGGCGTTCGATGCAGGCAAACTAGGATAGTTTGAACCCTTCGAAACCACAAATACATGGCATTCGTTTTGGAAATATTCAAGCCATCGGGACCATTGCTATGGCCTACCGCAAAGGTTCTGCTACAATAAGCAGCTGACGACAGCTGCAAGTTTGGCAGGAGGTAAAGGGGCATGGATGGTTGTGGATATTCTACACCTGATGTGCGTGTTCGTGCAGTTATGGCGGTCCGGAAC
>SYLG01000185.1 GCA_005808665.1 Planctomycetia bacterium
CTTTTCACGGATGACCTCCAAGGCAACCCTGGCCTTGAACGATGCGTCGTATTGCCGCTTCCTGATGACCATGACAAAACCCTCCTTTTACTAGAAAAGAAAAGCTTAGCTGTCTGTCCAGTTTTTGGGGTCCACTACAGACCGGCGGCGATGGCGTGGAAGTCCGGGTGCAGAACGAAACGATCTGGCTTTCGCAAAAGAACATGGGCGAGCTATTCATGACCTCCAGCGACAACATCGGCCTTCATTTGAAGAACCTCTTCAAGGAGGGTGAATTGACCGCCCGTTCAGTTGCCGAGGAATTCTCGGTAACTGCGGCGGATGGCAAAAACTACACCGTCCGGCATTACCACCTCGATGCGATCATTGCCGTCGGTTACCGCGTGAACTCAAGGCGTGCCACGGCCTTCCGGCAATGGGCCACGGGTGTCCTCCGGGACTTCACCCTCCGGGGCTATGTGATGGACCGGAAGCGCATGGAGAACGGTGCGTTTCTCAACGAGGATTACTTCGAGCGTTTGCTGGAGGAGATCCGGGAAATCCGGCTGTCTGAGCGGCGCTTTTATCAAAAGATCGCCGACATCTATTCCACGGCCATGGATTACGACCGGGATGCGCCGATCACCCAGGCGTTTTTCGCCAAAGTGCAGAACAAGATGCATTACGCCGTCCACGGCCATACCGCCGCCGAGTTGATCGTCAAGCGGGCGGACCACTCGAAGGAACGCATGGGGTTGACGACCTGGGCCAAAGCCCCTGGCGGCAAAATTCTCAAAAGCGACACCGTGGTGGCAAAGAACTACCTGACAGAGGAGGAACTTGCGGACCTGGGTCGGATCGTGAACGCCTATCTCGACCTGGCGGAAAGCCGCGCCAAACGCCGTGTGCCCATGACGATGGAGGCTTGGGCGAAGCGGCTCGACATCTTCCTTGCAGCAGATGAGCGGAAAGTTCTGCAAGACGCCGGGCGCAGAGCAATCGCACCGATTCTTTGCGGCCGTGCAGAATAAGATGCACTGGCGACGCACGGCCAGACTATCGTGCCCGAGGTGGCGGCCGATTTCCTTCGTTTTCTGGGGAACACGGGCCAGAACCGGGTAGACGGGGTAACCCTTGGCCGGGATTGGAAAGCCAACCCGTCTTGGGAAAGAATTCTTTGGAAAATGAGCCACAATAGTCAGGGTTAAAGGACTTAAAAGGTTTCCAATTAGATCCTTTTTTGAAATGGGTAATGAACCTTTCGCCACGGGCACCGAAACTGAAAAAAGGGGGCGCACTTTTTACCGGCCTTTTGGATGGTTTGAGTCATAAATAAACCGACCGATCCAAAACCGCAAATTACAACCCTGCTCCGGCTAATCCTGGCCCTCGGCATTTTTGAAAACGCTTGAGGAATGCCCCAATCAAAACTGCGGCCAAGGCCGACCCAGCAAGGATCATCGTTGAAGGTTCCGGAACGGATGTTGTGTAAAGATTGATCGCCGGACCCCCTTCATTGTTTAAAATAGGGTTAGTCCAATAGGCAGCCATGGCATCTTTCACCTCATATGAACCAGCTACAGCTGCATAAAATGACAGATTAAATTCATCTGGGAATGTTATTGCTGCTGAATATGTTCTGCCTGCCAACAATTCGCCCGTACCTGATGTCCAGGTAATTCCCAATTCCTGACCATTCGTATTTGCACCAATATTAAATGTTCCTATATGTTGATATATTCCTGAGGTAACCATAATAGTCATACCATTAAGGGCACTTTGTCCAGATTTCCCAAATAAGCCAACGCCTTAAAAATTGGAAGTTAGCCCAGTGGTTGTAAAAGATAAATTACTTTTACTCCAAGTAACATTTGTTTCGGTGGGATTCACGGGTGCAATCCCTACTACCCCAGCGTGGACCATTGCACCCATCAATACGATAACAAGGATCAGGAAATGCCCCGTATTGCTTTCATAACAAATTCCTTTCAAACTGTTTGAGGGACTTTTTGGTATATCTGTTGCCAAAAATTTTTTCCATTAGATACCCATGCCAGTCTTTATACTGGTGTCCGGATAAAATTTCCATAACATGAAGCTAGGATTATAAATTTTTCCTATGTTCAGACCACGATTTAGAACTCAAGCCTAGGAAGGGCCGACGGACCCAAAGGTGAAATTCAAAACTGTCCACCAAAAATTGGGCTTCACCGCAGGTTCAAAGTCCCTTCCCCCGAATACAAAACATCCTGTTGTCAACCATTTTGGCTAACCTTATTTCTAGGACCGGGTTAGCCCTAAAATACCTTAGGTAAAAAGGAAGACGCCTTTTCCCCCAAAATGCAAGAACTGGATCACCATCAGGATCCCAAACTGCATAATAGACATTATGCGTTTTCCCCCTCCAAAGGGCTGGGGAAAGGCAATGGCCACAAGGTACAACAGCGATGAGCGTACAAAAGCGTACGGTTTGGTGGCGATGGTTGGGTTTGGTATTAATCCTTGTCGTGGGAATTGTCACCATCGCTACCGTATACATGAATACGGAACTCGAAGCCAACATGCAGGGAATCATTTCGAGTGGAATCGGGACGCTCACTTTCTTCTTTTCGTTCTTGTGGTCTCTAATATTCATTGCCCCCAACCTGAAGTGGCGGTTGATTGTTTTCGCCGCCCCGTTTGTGGTTGGTGGTGGGTTTTTCAGCCTGTTCAAGCCGACCGGTTCGGATGGTAGTGGAGCATTGAACTTTGTTTATCGTTGGACGAAGGATCCGGAAAATTCCTTGGGAAAGATCCAGCTCATTGACAAAAAGGACAAAGTCATCGTGCCCGAGGGGGCGGCCGATTTTCTTCGTTTCCTGGGCAACACGGGCCAGAATCGGGTGGACGGGGTAACCCTTGCCCGGGATTGGAAAGCCAACCCGCCCCGCGAGGTATGGCGACGCGAAGTGGGCCCTGCCTGGACGGGGTTTGTCGTGGCAGGTGGCCTTGCCCTGACCCAGGAACAACGCGGACCTGAGGAGTTTGTCGTGGCCTATGCCCTGGCAACGGGCCGACCCGTTTGGAGCCATGCAAGGTCGGTCCGATTTGTCGAATTCCAGGGGGGCGATGGCCCCCGGGCCACACCTACCATCATCGGCGACAAAGTGTTTGTCATGGGGGCAACCGGCTGGCTGGCTTGCCATGAACTTCTTACCGGAGGGCTTTTGTGGGAAACCGATGTATTGTCCGAACCCAAGGCGAAAAATCCGACCTGGGCCAAAAGCTGCTCCCCCCTTTTCATCCCTTCCCAAACCGTCCCGGGCAAGGACGCAATCGATCGCATCATTGTCACGGGGGGCGATGCACCCGGGCCAACCCTGTTGGCTTACGACGCCAAAACGGGTGCAAAAATTTGGCAGGCGGGAACCGATGGGGCGAGTTACGCCACCCCGGTCCTCGCCAAGCTTGCCGGGCGGGAGGTGATCCTTTCGGTCAACGCCACCTCGGTCACCGTTCACGACATTGCCCTCGGAAACATTCTGGGCACCCACCCCTGGCCCGGAATGTTTCCCAAATGCTCGGATCCCATATTCGTTTCGGGAGACAAAATCCTGGTCACGGCGGGGTATCAGATGGGGGATCATTTGCTGAAAGCCCAAGCCCAGGGGGATAGCATCCAACTGGACCTGGTCTGGTCGGGCAAGGGGATTCGCACAGGCTTTTCCAACTGTGTGATTCGTGACAATACGGCCTATGGGATCGACGATACCATCCTTGCAGCCATCGACTTGAAAGATGGCAAAAGGCTTTGGAAGAGCGAGCGGGTTGGATCGGGTCAGGTGCTGATGGTGGGAGATCTGTTGTTGGTGCAAACCGAACCGGGTCCGATCCTCCTTGTCGAGGTTTCCCCTGAGGGGAGCAAAGTTCTGGGCAAACTCAAGGCTCTTGATGGCAAGACCTGGACCAATCTCTGTTTGGCGGGAAAATGGCTGCTTGCCCGCAACGACCGGGAAGCCGTTTGCTATGAACTACCGGTGAAATAGTCAGGGAATGCCGAACAGGGCAAGTTTGAACGCCTGGCCTGGTCCATGGATTGGTGGGAGAACGGGATGTTCAAGGGCAAACACCTTTCGATGGACAGGGACGCCGATGGGGCGGTGCTATTGCGCCTGGACCCAATAGGGGGCAACAAACCCTTTTGTCTACCTTTCATGTGGGAGGAAATGGGCCTGGCCCTGGATCTGCTCAACCGGGAGGGGCGGGCGCCGCTCCTTTTGATTCAGGGATCGAAACGGGGATTCCTTTCCGGATGGTCCCCTGATTGGCTGGCCGGGGAGCGGCTCATTACGGTTTGGCCCGAGGCCCATGCGACGCTACGAACGGTATTACGCAAACTTGCCAACCTCACCATTCCCAGTATTGCCGTCCTTCATGGTCCCTGCCTGGGGGAAGGACTGGAGCTTGCCCTGGCGGCAGATTATCGCATCGCCTGGGACCAACCAAGGCTTCAGCTTGGCTTTTTGGTTGATGAGAGGGGGTTGGTCCCAGAGGGAGATATGCTCTTGCGGCTTACCTCTCTCGTGGGCTGGGAACATGCGGCCCATCTGGTCTCCGGGGGGCAATGGTTGGGGGGTCAGCAGGCCAAAGCGTGGGGATTGGTCGATGGTTTGGCCCAGGATGATGCCACCCTCCGGGGTTTGATCCATCTGACCATGGGACAGGCTATCAGTCGAGGCAAACGGGTCCTTTCGGGGTTGCCCCTGAAGGGCTGGCGGCAGAAAATCTGGGAAAGCCATCCTCCTGGCAGGGCGTTGCTTCGCCGAGCCATGTTTCGGCGTGTTTCTTCCCGGTTGATGGAGGACGCCCCCGCCCCAAAGGATGCCTTGACTCTCCTGTTTCCAAACAAGGGACAATTGGCATCGGAATTAAACCTCAAACTTTTTGGTGGCTTTGCCCCCAAACACCTCCTTGCCTTCCAAGCCACTTATGAACGATGGCAGCGATCGCGCCCGGCCAAAGCGGCTTTGAGGGGAAGGGTGTTTTTGGCAAGCGAATCTCCCGCGGCCATTCGGATGCTTGCCCGGCACGCCCAGAAGGGGGGACAGGGAAGTTTTGGCGAATCCTTGCTGAAAGGTGCTACTCCCGAAGCCCTCGGTCGGGTGACATTGGGGCTCAAAATGGCCCTTCCCAAGGGACAGGCGGCCAAGGCCCTCGCCCGCATTGGGCCGACGGAACCCACCGGCGAGGCCGCCCTGATTTTGGGCACCGAGCCCTTGCACCCGGGATCTCCCATTCCCCTGCTTGCGTTCAACGAACCGCTCGATCCGGAACACTTCACCCCGGCAATTCGGGCGGGAGCGGTTCAGGTAGGGGAACGGCCTCCGTTCATTCTTTGCGAGGACACTTCCCAAGCGGCAGCAACCGCCTCGTGGTTGGAATCGACCGGATCCATGGTTCGCTTTGTCCCCTCCGGCAAGGAGTTAATGTGTGGGATGTTGGCTTGGGTCCTTTGGGATGAGATCATCCACCTAGCCGCCATGGGCCTGGATCCCATGGCACAGGAAGCCGACTGGAAACGCTTTGGTTTGCGACCAGGGCCATTGGAAACCCTGGATCATCAGGGCCTTGGTTTTGCCAAACAGATGGAACAATCCTGGCCCCGGCTTGTCCCCTCCCTATCCTTTGCCACCGAACTGATTGAGGCGGGGTTTACCGGTTGGCCGGGCCGCAAGGGAATCCTCATTCGCCTGGCCGGCCGCCATGTCACCAACCCCCTTGCCCTTAACCGGATTCTCAAGGGCTATCAGGAAACCAGACCCGCCCCCGACCCCCTTTGGCAGGCCTTGGCGAAGGTCGCCAAACTTCGTGAAGCCAGGGAGCGGGTGTTGTTGCGATTGGCATCCGCTGCCGCGACCCTTTTTGAAGGTTCGGGCCTCGGCGAGGCCGAGTTTGATGCCTTTGCTGTGGCGGGATTGGGGTGGCCCGCCCACCGCCCGGGATTCCTGGGTTGGGCCCGCATGCGAGGCTGGAAAGGGGTCATCGAAGGCCTTGACCGTTTGGCCGCCACCGGGGCCGGTCGCTACCTTCCCTCGCGGGAAGCACTCCATTTGGCCGGAAAGGCGTAAGCCTCACAAGACCGGTTGGAAAAGTCCTTGACCCTGCCACTAGCGCAGGGCCCTGGTAAGAAAGGTGATCGAAGTTTTCGCCGCGGCCAAGGCATCATACCCCTTGGCTTCCCAGATTTGGCGACTGACCTCGACACAAATCGGGCCGGAGAAACCCGAGGACCGAAGGGCTTTGGCAAAGGCAGGCCAGTTCAGCTTGCCCTGTCCGGGAAGGACAAACCGGGCGTCCTTTTGCGGGCTTATCGTCCAATCAACATCTTTTATGTGGATAAATGCCAATTTTTTGGCAACACTGGCAAGGGCCGAAGCAGGGTCCACCCTTGGGTCGGGTTCATGGCTTGGGTCAAAGGTCGCCACGATTTGGGGCGAGCCAACCTCCTTCAACAGCTCCGCCAACAGGAGATGGGTGTTCACCCTTTGAAACCGGTGCGCCTTGAGGGCGATCTTGGCACCGGCCGCCAGAAGGGGTTTTTCCCAACTGCGAAGCATTCGAAGCATGCCATCATGGGCAGCAACTCTCCCGCCGACTTTCCCCCCAAGGATGGTTTCCAGCAGCGGTGTGCCCTCCGGGGACACATCCCGGAAGAGCTCCACGGCCCGTTGGATCCGGTCGGGATAGGAGGCAAGGACTTTGGGATCTTCGGGATAGGGAAGCGACTCCATCACCGATCCCAAGGTCAACCCGGTGTCCGCCAGGGCCTTTCGGATCTCCCTTCGTGATTCTTTGGAACAAATGAGCGGATCCGTGGCAAAGCCGGCAAGGGCCGGGAGCTCGATTCCCTGGTAACCGATTTGGGCCAATGACCCGATCGCCTTTACCGTCGGGAGGCTCCTTGTGGCATAAAGACTGAAAGAAAGGGGAATCGGGACCGGCTCCCCGGCTTGAACCGGTCCCATCAACAGGGAAAAGCCGGACCAAAGGGCCTGTCTACGGTCGGGCATGGGGTCACTCGATGATGGGTGCATAACCAAGCTGTTGGTTCAGGACATAGGCCGCCCATGCCGTCCCCGAGTGGGTCATGTAGTGAAACTTGTCATTGGAGGGGGATCGAACAAACCAGCGGCCCGAGGTTTTTTGGTGTTTGGCCAACCACGACCGCCCTTCCCGGGCAAGGGGTGCGGCCCGGTTGGAAGCCTCGGCCCCAAGGCCCTCCAGGGAAAGGATAACGATGGCGGTTCCATAGCCGTCCGCTGCCGCCTTGGCCAAGTCATTGACCTCGCCGCTATGGCGCTTCCATTGGCCAAGGGAAACAAGGGACCAACCGCCATCCTTGTGTTTCGCCTTTTCCACTCGCTCAAGGAGGGATTGAATGGCCGCCTTGTCCAGGGATTTTCCCAGTTGGCAAAGAACCCAGCCACGAAGCAGTTCGTGATGAAGGCTTGAGAGCTTCAGACCTTGGATATGGGCGATGAGTTTGTCGATGTTGGCTTGGGCCTCCTCGCGCCACGCCTTGGGTGCCTCCATGACCGCCATGGCCGCTACCAGGGCGCCATAGTCATCATCATGTTCGGCGGGGGGCCAGTTGCATTTGAGCCATTCAAAGCCGCCGTGGGGTTTTTGCAGCTTCCACATCCTGTCCCAGGCGACCTTGGCCGGTTTCGAGCCAGGTTTTTGGGCATGCTTATCATCCCAAAGGAGGGCGGTTGCGGTGGAAACCACCTCGGCATCCCAACGGGGCTTCTCCTTGTCCCAGTTCAGCGCACGCTCTTCAAAGTGGGCCCGGACCTCATTGAGGGTGGCGGACTCGGCCCCGCCTGGCAGCAACCGCCTCGTCATCAGGTAGGGATAGTTGGTGTGGCAGGTTCCACATTTCCGGGCCTTGGTCCAATCGGCGTTGATCGGGTCGAGAAACTCAACGGCCTTTTTCAAAGAGGCTTTGGGAGCTTCCGGTTCCTCGGGTTTGTTCGGGGCCAGTTTGGTTTGGGCGAAAAGGCCAGGAGCCACAAGAGCAAGAAGGACAAAGGAGGGAAATAATCGCATGGCCTGATTCCTGGGAAAGGTGGGTACCCATTAGCCTAACAGACCCGGGAAAAAATCCCAAGCCTTACCCACCATTTATAAGGCTTCCTGAAGCACGCCAATGATAGCCGATGCGACCCGCTTCAAACCCCTCTCCCCAATTGGTTAACCCCTAGGTTCTGGGCCCCATTCTGCTCACCCGGAAATATTGCCAATACCCCCGATACTTGAGAAAGCAGACCTTTGAGCCTGAACCCGGATAATCCATTGTCGCGCCCCCTTTCCGGCTTCCCCTTTCCAATAATTCCAGCAAGGATCGGCAAGATGGGGGATTTCTCATGGTTTCTCCCTCGGTTTGGCCTGCTTCAGACCCCTGTTTTCGGCTATAATGGCTAGGCTTGCCATGCGTGGGATGCGTCACGAAACGGGTGCCCGGGTGCCCCTTGGGCCGCACGAACAGCCCCCACAAAAACCGTCCAGGAGTGGATTGTGCCTTTGCGTTTTGCGCCCTTTGCCCTATTTGCTTTGACCCTTGTTCCCTGGAATCCCTCCCGGGCCGAAGATGCTGCCAAACTGGCCTTTTTTGAATCCAAGGTCCGACCGGTCCTCATTGAGCATTGCCACCATTGCCACGGTCCCAAAAAACAGCAATCGTCGCTTCGAACCGACAGCCTGGAAGCCCTGCTCAAGGGGGGCGACAATGGTCCTGCGGTGGTGGTGGGAAAACCGGAAGCCAGCCTCCTCGTGCGCGTCCTCAAATATGACCACGACATCAAGATGCCCCCCAAAAGCAAAATCAAAGACCAGCTCATTCTGGATGTCGAAAGATGGGTTCGTGATGGTGCGGTTTGGCCTGCCGAAAAAACAAACCTTTCCTCGGGTCCCATGAGCCCCACCGAGGCCCGAACCAAACACTGGGCCTTTTTGCCCGTCAAAAAAACCAACCCCGCCCCCATCATCGCCCCGGTTACCCCCCCTTGTCCCGAGGCATTGCTCAAGACATGGAACGCCGGCCCCATCGACCGCTTTGTTTTGCAACAGATGACCAGCCATGGACTTTCCCCCTCGCCCGAAGCGAATCGTCGGACACTCTTGCGACGAGCCAGTTTTGACCTGACTGGCTTGCCTCCCACCCTGGAGGAGGTCGCTGCCTTCGAGGCCGACCCCTCTGCAAACGCTTGGGAAAAGCAGCTAGACCGGCTGTTGGCGTCAAGCCATTATGGCGAACGATGGGGGCGGCATTGGCTCGATTTGGCCCGCTTTGCCGACACCAAGGGCTATGTCTTCCAGGAGGAAAGGCGCTATCCCTTTTCGTGGACCTATCGGGACTATGTGATCTCGTCATTGAACGCAGACAAGCCGTATGACCGCTTTCTCAAGGAACAGATCGCTGCGGATTTGATGGATTTGGGGCAGGATAAAAAACCCCTTGCCGCCTTGGGATACCTCACGCTTGGACGGCGTTTCCTGAACAACATCCATGACATCATCGACGACCGGATCGATACGGTGATGCGGGGTTTGCAGGGGATGACGCTTGCGTGTGCCCGTTGTCACGACCACAAGTTTGATGCCCTGACCCAAAAGGACTATTACGCTCTCTATGGTGTCTTTTCCTGCAGCACCGAGCCGGGGGAATTGCCCCTGATCGGTCCACCCAAGAATATCGAGGCATTCAAGGCCTATGAAAAAGGGATCGCCGAGCGGGAAGCCAAACTCGAGGCCTTCCTGGCCAAGAAACGAAAGGAAGTGCCCGAGCGGGCCCGGATTGAGGCGGCCAAATACCTGGTGGCCGCAAAGGACGCAGGCCCACCCGGCAGGGTCCGTTCCTTCCCGGCCCTGTTGGCATTTACGCCCCAAAGGCAGGTGACCGAAAGGTGGCGGCAATACCTCGCCAAACCTGGGCTCGATCAAGACCCTGTCTGGATGCCATGGTTTGCCTTTGCCAAACTCAAACCCGATGAGTTGGCCGAGCGGGGGGGCGAGATCCTCTGCGAATTGGCCAACCAACCCCCCGACCGGGTTCACCCCGAGATCCTTGCGGGCTTGCTAGCAGGGTCCGGTTCCAAAACCCTTTACGAAGTTTCGGAAGGATATGGCAGAGCCTTTGCACGGGCCCTTGCTGCCAAGCCCACAGATCCTGCCTTTGTGGCGATTCGCAAAGTCTTCTTTGACAAGGATGCCCCCCCAAATCTGCCGGGTGACAAGATTGAACAGTTTTTCAACCGGGCGGACAACAACGAGGTTCGTGGGCTCAAAGCGTCCATCGACAAATACCGGGCCATTTCCCCCGGTTCTCCGCCAAGAGCCCATGTCCTGACGGAAACCGCCAAGGCCAACAAACATCGCGTTTTCCTGCGCGGCAATCCGGGAATCCCTGGTCCCGAAATCACCAGGCATTTTCCCGAAGTCCTTTCCGCTCCCAATGCCAAACCCTTCGAAAAAGGGGGTGGCCGGCTCGAGTTGGCCGAGGCCCTTGCCAGCCCGAAAAACCCTCTCACCGCCCGTGTCCTGGTGAATCGGGTCTGGATGATTCATTTTGGCGATGCCCTTGTCCGGACACCTGGCGATTTTGGCGTCCGGGGAGATCCCCCTACCCATCCCGAGTTGCTGGATTGGTTGGCAGCAACCTTTGTCGAGGAGGGTTGGTCGCTGAAAAAATTGCACAAGCAGATGTTAATGTCGATGGCATGGAGGCAGTCGGCCGAGGTGTCGTCCGCCACGGCCAACATCGACCCGGAAAACCGGTGGTTGTCTCATGCCAACCGTCGACGCATCGAGTTCGAGGCCCAACGGGATGCCCTGATTCATGCGGGAGGTCAACTTCAGGAGGGGCACGAGGGGGCCTCGGTGGAGCTACTTGTTTTGCCCTGGTCCACCAAACGGTCGATTTACGGATTCATTGATAGGCAAAATCTGCCGGGCCTCTACCGGACCTTCGACCTTGCCAGTCCCGATGTAGCCACTCCAAGGCGACACAATACCACGGTTCCCCAACAGGCCCTCTTCTGGATGAACCATCCCTTGACGCTGGAGATGGCCCAAAAGCTGGTCCGGCGGCCGGAAATCCTGAATCAGGTCGACCCCGCAGCCAAGATCACTGCGCTTTACCGGATCCTTTTTGCCCGAAACCCATCCGCCGATGAACTTGCCGATGGATTGGGCTTTGTGGAAGACTCCTTTTCGATGGGACCCCCACAACCGGTTCATTTGGGCCCCTGGGATCAATATGCCCAAGCCCTTTTGTGCTCCAACGAATTCGTCTTTGTCGATTAACGAAGGAAATTTGATGACTCCTGACCCGGATCACTTGTCGCTTTTGAGCCGCCGCCAATGGCTTGGCCGGATGGGTATGGGTATGGGCGGATTGGGGCTTGCGCCCCTTTTGGCCACCCACCAGGCCCGGGCCTCCAACCCGCTGGAACCACGGGGACCCCATTTTCCCGGCAAGGCCAAACGGGTCATTCACCTGTTCATGAACGGGGGGCCAAGCCATGTGGACACCTTCGACCCCAAACCCGAACTGAACCGCCAGCATGGCAAGCTCCTCTCCCGACCCAATCTGGGAACCGAACGGAAGACCGGAGCTGCCCTTGGATCCCCTTTTCCCTTCCAAAAGCATGGCCAATCGGGTCTGGAAATTTCAAGCCTTTTCCCGCATGTAGCAAGGATGGCCGATGAGCTTTGTGTCATCCGCTCGATGCACGGTGATGTTCCGAACCACGAACCGTCATTATTGCTGCTCAATTGTGGCGATGCCCGACAGATCCGCCCAAGCATGGGAAGTTGGGTGACTTATGGGCTTGGAGCGGAAAACCAGAACCTTCCCGGCTTCATCACCATGTGCCCGGACGGTTATCCCATCCAGGAAACCCAGAACTGGCAATCGGCGTTCCTGCCGGGTGCCTTTCAGGGAACCTACATCAACACCCGGCAAACCGACATCGACAAGCTTGTCGAGAACATCAAGAATGCGAAAATCCCCCTGTCCCAACAGCGTCGGCAGTTGGATTTGGTGGCCAGGCTCAACGCCAGGCATTTGAACCAACACCCAGGGGACGCCGCCCTTGAAAGTCGTATCCAATCGTTTGAATTGGCCTATCGCATGCAGATGGATGCCACGGATGCCTTTGATGTCAAACGGGAGACCAAACAGATTCTGGACCTCTATGGCCCGGGAGTACAGGGGCGTCAAATGCTCATTGCCCGCAGGTTATTGGAACGGGGAGTCCGGTTTGTGCAGATATGGCACGGGGCCGGACAGCCCTGGGACAGCCATGATGATCTCGAATTCAATCACAAAAACCTTGCCAAAGAGTGTGATCAAGCCATCGGGGCCCTGCTGGTGGATCTGAAACAACGAGGTATGCTTGAAGACACTCTTGTCTTGTGGGGTGGAGAGTTTGGCCGCACGCCAACCGTGGAATTGCCCACGCCGGGCGCCAATGCGGGGAAAATCAACGGGCGCGATCACAACCATTGGGGTTTCACCATGTGGATGGCCGGTGGGGGGGCCAGGGGGGGATATGCCCACGGGGCCACCGACGAGTTCGGGTTTCAGGCGGTAACCAACAAGGTTCATTTTCATGACCTCCAGGCGACCATCCTGCACCTGCTTGGGTTCGATCATGAACGGCTTACCTATCGCTTTGCGGGGCGGGATTTCCGTTTGACGGATATCCATGGGCATGTCGTTCGGGACCTGATCGCCTAGGCAACAAGAAACTGAATGGCCAAAAGGAACCATTGCCATGCCCCCCTCCGAACCTGATCCGGTCACTCCTTCCGAAAAGGATCCCAAAGGGGACCTTGCCCAAAACGATTCCGCAGATTTTGAGACGAAAGACGCCGAGGATGTCTTAAACCGCAATGAAGTGATGCGGATGAGCCTCATCATAGAGGGGAGTATGGGTGCCTTGGCACTCATTATTGGTTTTTACCTTGGCATCCCCTTTGCCAAAACCATCCACTTGAACCCCATCCAGTTTCCCGAAATGGGGGTCGGCATAGCCGCTGCCATCGTGGCTGCCCTCGCCGCCTTGTTTGCCCAAAGGCTGCCCCTGCCGTTTGCCCGTCGGCTCAAGGAGGACAGCCAAACCATTGCCACCAAGCTATTGTCCCAATGCACCGTTCCCGACCTCATCGGTATTTCCCTTTTGGCCGGGGTCGGCGAAGAGCTACTCTTTCGTGGCCTGCTCCAACAGGGGCTTGTCATGGTCATCCCCGATCCCTGGGTGGTAACGGGAATAGTGGCCCTGTTATTTGGACTGCTCCATAGCATGAGCCTTCCCTACATCTTTGTCACGGCCCTCGCCTCGGTTGGACTCAGTGCCCTTTTGATCTTTACAGGGGATTTGGTACCCTGCATGGTTTGCCACGCCGTATACGATCTGATTTTGCTACTTGTTTTGGTGCGCCCCAGACACATCCAGGATAGCGACTGAACCGAGGCACATTGGTTCATGCGGAGCTGCAGAACCGCGGAGAATGAGAAGAAAAAGACCTGAATAGGGATCGGGCTTTCCTTCTTTCCCTTCCGGGTCTCTGAGTGAGGTGTGCCTTGGTGGTTAAAGAATTTTGGAAGGCCATGACCGAATAGTTGAACCGAAACCTCACAGGCCCTTCAGATATTCCACAAGATCCAATCTTTGGGCATCGTTCAGGGCTTTGCCCCCCAGTTTTTCGGGTTGGTGATAAAGCCTGAGGAATTCAATAATCGTTGCGGCTTTGCCCTCATGTCCCAACGGGTTCCTGTCCGCCACACCCCGAAGGCTTGGAGGATTCCAGAATTCATAGGGGCTGCCATCCGCTTCAAGCCCCACCTCATAACTCTTTGCAGTGGTGAATGTTTCACCCTGATGACACCGGACGCAATTGGCAATCCCCCGAAAAATTTCCCGCCCTCGCAGGGACGCCTCCGTGGCTGGTTTCGGATTTTTCGGATGATCCAGGGTTTTGAGAAAATTCACCAGGTCACGAACTTCATCCGCCGATGGCTTTTTGGGGCTGAAAAGGGTTTCATTGAGGGAATCCTCCACCGATTGGGCCAGGCTTTCCTTGGCACCATGCCATCCCCAGGGGGCAGTAGACCCAACCCCACGAAGTGTCGGGGTCATTTTGGCGTTGCCAAAACTTTCATCGGCGAGCGTGTCAAAAGTCCGACCCGAGGTGTGCCCATCAGGGTGGCAGGTGTGGCAACTAAACCATTGATGGTGACTGCGCCTTGCATCGTAGAAAATGACCTCGCCACGGCGTTCGGAATCCTGGATCAACTCTTTTCCATCGTAAAGCGGAATGTTCCGGACGATTTTGCCCGAAGCCAGGTCAATTACCAGAACACAATCCAAAAGTTGGTTGGCGACAATTGCAAAGTGGTTGGCCTGCGATTGGCTAATGGCCACGGCAACCGGTCGTCCCCCCAGGGAAATCTTCCGGAATTTCCGTTCGGGATACTCCAGGTTTACATCAATAAAATCGCCAGGATCGCCCGCACTCCAGGGCAAGTTTCCCGGCAATACAAAAAGTTCCTGGGTCCCCGATCCACACACTGCCAACCATTTGCCATCGACCGAAAGTGCCACCGCCCCAAGATCACCAGACGCTTGGCCCCGCATATCCAGGGACAATTGCTCCTGCTCGGCGAGTTCCGGGCTACCCGAAGTGGTATCAATCCGACCGTCCATCCTGAGCCGACCCAAGCGATTGTCGATGGCCCAACCCTGTTCAATGTTGTGCTTGGCAATGGAATGATGGCGATCGTATGCCTGACAGGTGACTATTTCTTTTTCTCCCGGACCAAAAGCCAAACCTGCCATGTTGAAGGCACTGGGAAAGGGAGCAACCCAAACCGTTTTGAGATCGGGAAGCGAAAGTTTGCTGACGGTGGCCAAGCGTGAGGAACCAACGAGAACATTTTTCCCCGTCCTATCTACCAGGACCCGTCGTGGTTCCTGGGCCACCGCTTTTTTGGCGAGGATCCGTTTGTCCTGGAAAGAGACCTGGGCAATGGCATTCTCCCCGGCAAGAGCCACGACAAACAGATCTGAACCAGGCACAAAGGCAACGCCTCGTGGCATATGACCCACGGTAATTGCTCCTTGCGAAAGGAGTGTTTGATTCCTGATTTCAATAAGGGTTACCGAACCGTCCCAGAGATTGGCCACCGCAGCTCTTTTGCCATCCTTTGAAACCGCCACCCCGGAAGGTCGCCTGCCGGTGGGAAGAGACCCAACCCTTGTTCCCATGGCCACATCCACAAGCGTTACGGAATCGGTTCCCTGATTGCAAACAAGGGCAAGGTCGGTGCCAGGAACAAGGGCAAGATCCGAGGGGCTGGGATAGCGGTTAGCCTGTGGCGGAGGTGATTGGGCGGAAAGGGCATCGGACCAAAAAGCCCCGGTCACAGGATGGTCCGAAACCGTAAAGACGAGGCCTGCAATCAGGGAAAGCACAAATCCTACCCAAAAAGTACGCATTTTTGAAGGCCATTCTGCCATGACAACTCCTGGGGTACGGGCCTTGCCTAATCCGGGCAGGCGCAGCAATATTTGGGGCCCATTGCCAGGGACCGGGGGACAAGCACATGGCGGCAAACCGGACAGCGGACCTGCCCCATCATCTCGCCACAGCTCACCGCCCTCTCCCAATAGTCTTCTCCTGATTGCGGCCAAGGCAAGCCCTCCTCCGCCTGGGATTCCCCGGGCCAATCCGATTCCAGACGGTGCAATCGACACCGGGCTCCCATCCATTTTCCCGTTTTTCGTAGGATGGGGGGTGATGGATCCTCTCGATTCATGGGCGAATACCTCCATTTTATGGGTTTTACCGTGGGTGGGTTTTTCAAAACCTTTGGGGATCATTTTCTTTTGCGGCGGCGCTTGAACGGCAGCAACAACTCTGGGTGGGGATCTTTCGGCAAAAAAAGCAATTCCTCCGCTTGGGCCCGCTGGGTCAGGATCCGAAGGTGAAGCTCCCAACCTTGGGTCCAGCCAACCCTTTTGCGATATAACCGCCGGTATCCAGGCACCCGGCGACATTCCGGACAGAGCACCTGGGCAAAGGCTCCAAGCAACGGATCATCCGTAGGAACCAAGGGTTCATCACAATGGAGACAATGGGTTTCGGAGGATTGTCCATTCAGGACGGGTACCGGGCGAGGCACGGGAAACTCTCAATAGGAGGCTGGGAAGAATTAGTGTACATGTGTACATTATTCCTGCTTTGGCACCAAAGACCAGTCCTATTTCCGCTTTCCCGATATTTTTCCCATCTGCTTTTTCATCGCCGATTGGGCCACCCGGTCACCAAGGGCTTTCCGGGCCTCGGGAAACGGCTCCAACCCCTCCATGCACCATGCCAAAAACTCTCCCACCCCTTCCCAATCCTCCGGACCTTTTCTTGTCGAATTTTTCCCTTTGGCAGAGCTGCCCATTTGCTTCCACCGCCCAATTGCAAACGCTTGGCCAGGGCCATTTTTCAGCCACTCGATCGGTTTTTCTTTATGCATTTTCACATCTCCCGCAAGGCGGGCTACCGCCCAAGCCGCCTCCACTTCCTTCATGAAAATGGTCCTCTCATTTTTTCTGGCCGATCTTTTCCCAAGAATCATCACTTCGCGAAAGGTTTTGACATCCAACCCCACAGCAACTGCGGCGGCCTCCGGGTGGCCTCCTCCCCGAATGAACGCAAGAAGTTTTTGACGAACGAGAGGATCGAGGCGAAACGGTCCCATAGGGTCTCCCGGCCCGACTATACCAAAGGGTAAACGGAGGGTGCACAAGGGTGAAGGGCCTGTTTTGGCAGGCACCACCCCCATTTTCCCCGGACCCCTTAATTCAGAATGTCAATAAAGGTCGCCGACTCGGTCAATTGCCACCCCCTTTGATACCATGAAGGAAAAAGGGCCTTGTTCCCTGGAGTGCCCAATGCCTACAACCACGGTCAAACCCCTCCCCCTTGGCCCCGCCGTTTTGGATCCCAACCTCCTTCGCCAAGCCAGATTAGCGGGTATCGAGACCTCGTTCACCGATAACCAGGGAGCCATTCATGCGGCATCGGCGGAAACCCTGCAAAAACTTGTTACGCTTTTGGCGCAGGGCAAACGCCAAATCGAACCCGTTGAGGTGGTTTGGCTGGAAAACACTGAAGAACTCGCCTCCATTCCCGTGCGCACCCAAGGCTTCCCTCCCTTTACGGTCCATTTTATCCTTGAAAATGGATCCGTCAGGGAACCCCTTGTCGAAGAAACGGGTGGACCATCTGGCTGGATTCACCTGGGACGGATCGGCCCAGGGAGACATCGGGTCGAGATCCTTCATTTGGGAATAGCCCGGGAAGTTTGCCATGTTATTGCCGCCCCGGTCCACCCCGGTCACCTTGCTGATGCTTTACACCTTCGTGAAGCTGTGGAAGAGATGCCCCATGGGGTGGCCCATGGAATCTTCCTGCCTCTCCATGCCGTCCGGTCGTCAAAAAACGCTGGTATTGGAGATTTTGGCGATCTGAAAAGTATGTTTCACTGGGCGGAAGAAAAAAACCTGGACCTTGTGGGAACCCTCCCCCTTTTGGCCTCTTTTCTGGAGGAACCCTGCGAACCTAGCCCCTACTCACCCGCCAGCCGCCTCTTTTGGAACGAAATCTACCTCGACCTTGAGGCCATCCCCGAAGTGTCCCAATCCCCCAAAGCAGTATCCCACCTTAGGGATCCCTCATGGCTAGCCGAACGGGAACTGTTGAGAACGATGCCCCAAGTCGATTATCGCAGAGTGATGCGTCTCAAACGGAAGGTATTGGAGGCCGCCCTGGCCGAGGGCTTTTCCGCGGATCCAGCCCGCCTCGACTCGTGGAATGCATTTGTTGGACAACGCCCCAGGCTTCAAGCCTATGCCCGGTTCCGTGCTACCCAAACCAGGTTGGGCCACTCCTGGCAAGCGTGGCCCGAGCCCATGCGATCCGGGGACCTTTCCTTTCTGGAAATAGACGATCCTGTTTATCGCTATCACCTTGCGGTACAGTTTTGGGCCCACGAACAGATGACCGGGGTAGCCAAGGCTGCCAAGGCCACCTCCTGGGGACTGTACCTTGATTTGCCTTTGGGAGTAAACGGGGACAGTTTTGATGTGTTTGCCCATAGGAACCTTTTTGCCCTGGGAATCTCCGGGGGAGCCCCTCCGGATGACTTTTTCACCAAGGGCCAGGATTGGGGTTTCCCACCCTTTCATCCTTTGACCCTGCGGGAAGAAGGCTACTCCCTTGTCTTTGAGGTGTTGGCCCACCACCTCCAATTTGCCCGAGTGCTTCGCATTGACCACATTATGGGTCTTCATCGCCTTTGGTGGGTGCCCCATGGATCCAGGGCAACGGATGGCGCCTATGTCCGCTACCACGCCAAGGAACTGTTTGCCGTGTATTGCCTTGCTGCCCACCGCACCGGAGCCCTCATGGTGGGTGAGGACCTGGGCACAGTACCCCAGGGGATCCGGCCAGCCATGGCTTTGCATGGCATTCGTCGCCTTCATGTAGTCCAGTTTGGCCTCAATCCAACCATGAGGCAACTCCCGGAATCTCCCGACGGTTCTTTTGGTAGCCTCAACACCCACGACCTGCCCACTTTTGCCGGGTTTTGGCAAGGGCTCGACATTGATGACCGGTTGGATCTTGGCTTGATCCAAGCCGGGGAGGCGAAACTCCTGCACAAACTCCGAGCTCAAACCCGCCTCCAAACCGTGACCCTTTTGCAAGAAGCAGGACTGATCCCAACCGAACAACGGCTGGACCTTTTGTTGGATGGGGACGAGGTGTGGTGCGCTTTGCAGGGTCACCTCGCCAAGGGCCGGGCCGGCATGGCCCTTTTAAACATGGAGGATGCCTGGGGAGAGGACCATCCCCAAAATGTTCCGGGAACTTGGCGGGAAAGGCCCAATTGGCGACAAAAGGCCAAATACTCCATCGAAGAGTGGGAGGCCGTTCCAGGCATTACTCACCTGTTGGAGTTTTGGATCAAAAAAGAGAAGGGAGAAATTCAAGGACAATCCCATAGTGGTGGATTAGGTAACAGACTTTCTTCCGAAAGATCCTAAACTCAAGCCAAAGGGCTTGAGTCGATTCCAAGGCTCACCACCCTGCTTTGACTTTTTCATTCTTCGGTTGGGACGGTACCTGGCCATGACCCCTGTCTCCGGGGACGATCCTTCCAAGGATAACCCGCATGGCCAACATGGAACATTTGCCACCTTTGAAGGGAACCAACCATTCCGGAAATTTTTTGGCCCCTTGTTTCCTCCGCTTCTTCCTCCATTTGCCCCAATAGTCATACCAAATGAGGAGGAAATGAACCATTAGTGCTCCCATACCACCGGAAAACGAAGGTACCTATCCTGGCGGTTCCTTGGCTGATCCGCTTTCCGAACAAACCGTAGACTTCACCGCCAGCGGATCGACCTTGGGGTTAGCCGCCCAAGTGCCAACCCTTGAATTCAAGCTTCCTTCCTTCCCCGAGATTCCAGGTTTCAGGATTCACCGGGAGTTGGGTCGGGGTGCCATGGGTGTCGTTTATGATGCTTCCCAATCCAACCTTAACCGACCCGTCGCCATCAAGCTTCTTTTGATCGACTCTCCCAACCTCCTTAAACGATTCCAGTTCGAGGCCAAGGCACTCGGTCGCATTCACCACGAGGGGATCCTCGAAATCTATGATGTCGGTACGGTAAACGACCGCCCCTTCCTGGTCACCGAGCTCATGAAAGGCGAAACCCTGGGAAAAGCCATCGCCGGACTGCAGGTCGATTCCAGGGAGGCCGCCTCCCTAACCCTTCAGATGGCCCGGGCCCTTGCCGCCTCCCATGCCGTGGGGATCCTCCACCGCGACCTGAAACCAGCCAATGTCATGCTCGTTAACCCTCCTCCCAAACCCGATGCCAATGGGCACATTCGCCTCGCAGGAATTCAAGTGAAATTGTGCGACTTTGGCCTCGCCAAGGACATTGATGACAATGAACAGAATCTCACCCAGACCGGCATCGTTATGGGGACGCCTGGCTACATGGCACCCGAACAGGCCACAGGGAATCAGAAAGACCTGGGACCGGCTACTGACCTTTTTGCCCTCGGTGCCATCCTTTATGAGCTTCTTACCGGCCGACCCCCTTTCCGGGGAGAAACCCAACTGGAAACCATCCGCATGGCCTCCGAACAGGATCCGGTGGTCCCACGAAAAATCCGCCCGGGCATCCCGATCGACCTGGAAACCATCTGCCTTAAATGCCTGCAAAAACCTCCCGCCCGACGCTACGCGACTGCCCTGGACCTTGTCGACGACCTTGTGGCCTTTCTGGAAAACAAAACCATCCGGGCCAGAAGGGCTGGCCGTTTCGAACGAGCCTTGAAATGGTCGGCCCGAAACCCCGTCCTGGCCGTTAGCGGCGCCTTCATCGCCACCGGCCTGATGCTGGCCCTTACCCTTGCCTATTTCATGGCCGAGACCAAATTTCGCCGTGATAACGAAAACCTGGCAAGCCTTCAAAAAAACCTTGGCTTCGAGCGGCTCCGAGCCAATGACCTCACCAAGGCAGCGGTTTGGTTTGCCGCCTCTCTCTCCCGTGAGTTCCGGACCGAACAACGATGGATCGACCGGCTTAGAATGGGGGCACTTATCGACGGTTTCCTCTGGATTCGCTCGTATGTCGTCCATGATCGGTCGGTCCAAGGGGCCGAGTGGTCCCCCTCGGGACGGTTCTACCTCTGTTTTGGAGATGATCGCTCCATCAGGATCCAGGACCCAACCCAATTCCCCCCGACAATTGCCGAACTTGTCTTGCCACGAGGCTCGCTTGACCTTGGTATGCGACTCCTTTCGGTTCGGTTCCTGGACGAGTCTAAGGTGCTGGCCCTGGACGAGGAGGGACAACTCTTTGAATGGCAATGGAAAGTCCAAAAGGAAGCCAAACGGATCGGCGACGGTTTCACAGCTTTTTCTGTGGACCCCACCAAGGGCCATGTAGCCTTGGCCCGAAAGGACAAAGTTTACCTGGACCGATCGGGGCGGGCCCTTTTGGACCAGTGGGCCGCCCTGAAACCGATCGCCCTTGGGGGCGGGCAGGCTATCGAACTCCTTTTCATGGCAGACCCTTTGGGCGTGGTGGCCCGCACCAGAACAGGGCTTGTACTCGTGAAACCGCAAGGCGAGGCACTACCGATGACCGGCCTGGATGGCCACATCACCTGTATGGCGAAGTGCCCCCTGGGCAAAAATCTGGCTGCCGCCAACGCCAAGGGGGATGTTCGAATCTGGCTAAATGGCCAAAGCATGGCGGAAAAATCTTTCTTGAAACATCCTGAAAAGGTCCTCTGTCTGGGTTTTAGCCCGGACGGCAAATTCCTTGCCAGTGGTTCAACGGACCAGCGGGTTTCGGTCCATGAAATCTCTTCCGGATTGCTAAAATATCAGGTACTCCATGACGGGGATGTTACATGCCTTGCTTTTTCTCCCACCCAGGGCTGGCTCTATACGGGAAGTGAAGACAACACGGTAAGGATTTGGCAACTGGAATCGGGACAACCTGCCTCCAGCCAACTCGTTTATAACGCCACCCTTCGGACCATTGTCCCCCACCCCACAGCCCCCTTGGTCCTTGCCGGGGGCGATGATACGGTTTTGTGCCTTTGGGACACGACCCCAAAAAACCGGATTCAAATTTCCCTCGAGGGATCCATCGACCAGTTTGAAAGCCAGGGAAATGGTCTTCTTGCCCTTCGCCAAGGCGAAAAAGTCCGCATCGGATCCACCGCATCGCTTGCCAATGCCATGGCAACATCTGACGGTGTGAGCCGGGTTGTTCCCTTTGAACCTCCAGGTTTTGTATCGGCGTTGGCGACCCTTCCTGTTCGGGCCAAACACATTTCTCTCCTGGGCAAGGAAAGGGTCCTGGTGCTGGAATGGAACGGTGCGGTTTCCTGTTGGGATCAGCAGGGTAGGTCGCTTGGCATCCTTCTCCCCTCCCGGAAAGCCCTGGCCGAGGCAACTTCCATCGTGGGCGATCCCTCTGGTGCCTACTTCATTATTGAAACAGCAACCAATTACCTGAAAAAAATCCAACTTTTCACGGCCGATGGTGATGCAATTGCCTTGGCTGATACACAATTGGTCCAGGCGTGGGCATTTGGGCCTGACCCCGGCGTATTGGCTTGGGGTGATCCCAAAGGGTATCTCCGGGTTGCGCACATAGTTGGTTTACAGGCAAGGGTGGTTGGTCCTGTCAAAGCCCACCAGGGAGGGATTAGCGCCCTTGCCCTTGCCCAAAGCAAGGTGGTAACCGGTGGGGATGATATGCGCTTTCGCATTTGGAATATCCAAAACCCCGACAAGCCCCTCTGTCCCGATCCTAAAGAGCCCCAACATGCCTCCCCCGTCTTCACCATCGCCTTCACCTCGGGTGGCACACAGTTCCTTACCGGGGCGGAAGACAACACCCTTCGCTTATGGGATGGAATGACAGGTAATCCTATTAACGATCCAATGCTCCATGCCAGCTCGGTCCTTAGTATCAAAACCATTCTTCCAGGAAATTCTGGCTGGAAGATAGCAGGCTCCATAAGTGCTGAGGGTGCCGTCTACACATGGGACCTTGTCAACGGGAAAAGAATTGCCCCCTTGCTCGTTTCTCCAGGATTCGTTGTGCGGGGATTTGCCTTTCTTGAAAATGCAGGAAACGATCCTGTGTTGATCATGGGCGGTTCCAAGGGTGGGATCCTTGTCCAAAAACTGATGCCGGCCCCGGCTTTTGCCACCGATAAAGACCTTTTGGCTTTCGCCGAGTACCATCCTGCCTTTGCCATTAACAAAGAAGCAACCGATCTTGTTCCCATTCCCGGATCGGAGATCCTGCCTAGAATGAATACGGCTTGGTCTACATTTGGCCGTATGTTCCCTCCTCTTCCCCCCCCATTCCATTCCCCCGAAATACCCAAGGCAAAACAACCATGAAACCGACCATCCATCGGTGCGATTGGCTTGCAGACGCCTTGCATATGGCCTCAGCGACCAGTGCGGCCATTGCCTTGGGCCTTCCCACAACCAGGGCAGCAGCCCCTTTTGAGACGATTCGTCTGGCTGTTCTAGGTTCGGGTGGCAGGGCCAGACACCCAAGTGTTCATTAACCCAAGTTACGCAGTTGGAGTGATTTTTTACGATTTTTTGGTCTTTTTTGGGACCCTGATTGATGTTTTTCCCGGGAATTTGGAGTATGTCGAGTTCAAAACGGCATGTAGTCCCGACCAAGTTACTTGATATTTC
>SYLG01000186.1 GCA_005808665.1 Planctomycetia bacterium
AAACTCAGGAAGGAAACCGAGGCATGGTACATCCACACAAATGCCAAAACCCGTAGGGTCGATTGGCAAATGTCCATTGGAGATGCCAGAATTAAACTAAAGTCCGTTTATCCTGTATTTATTGAGTGACAAAGCACTAGGAGGAAGGAAACTGACTTTCCAAACGGTCAATATCAACATCCTGGCTCATTTTGGTCATAGGTTTACTCCCTATAAATCATGGTATTATACCATGATCCTTGGGGCAAACTTGTCAATCCCGGACCAAGTTCATCCAATGTGCTGGATTTTTCACGGCACATTGGAGGTAATTGTAGTACGCCTCGATTTGTCCTGCCGGAGATTCGGGAATCAAACCCGGGTCAATTTAACCAAAACGCCTTGAGTAACGAGGGAATGAATCTGTTTTCTCACCCACCGCGAACCAACCTGCGGCACGGAGATTTTTGAAGGGCCCAGCTTGGGTTTGTCCCCCGAGTGCCAAGGGTATCATCTGTTTTGGCAGGAAACCTGCCTGGCCCAACGCCTTGGACAATCCCCTACCCGTGTACATCCGAAGGGCCAGATTTGTCAGGCCCTGGTGAGTGGAGTTGATGTAATCGCAGGCCCCTTCGCTTCCCTTCAAAAGTCCCAAAAAGTTGGCTCGCAGGAAACGACGGCCACCGGCATGCCACAGGTTCGACCATAGGTTGTGGGCGTGGACCATCAGGAGTCCACCGGGTTTGAGAATACGAAAAAAATGATTAAGGGCGGCCTCCCTTGCGGCACTTGTCCGGATCATGCCCAGGGTGCTGAAAAGGCAACAGGCACGATCAAAGTGATCGCTTGGAATCTCATCCAATGCGGAGAGGTTCGCATGAAGCAGAGTGATTTGGGGAAATAACGCAAGCTTTGCCTTGGCTTCCCTCAGCATGGGCTTGGAAAGGTCCACCCCTGTGGCGATTCCTTGGGCTTCGGCCCAAACCTTGAGCATACGGCCCGTGCCACACCCGAGGTCGATGAGATTGTGCCTGGTTGGGTCGGCAAAGCGGAGGACCAAGGCCACATCGGCCGACACCAAAGGGGAGTCGGCAATATAGGAGTCATAGTTAGGGGCGTGATCAATACTGTGGAGGTATTGCCACAAGGCACGATCGACACCGAAGGGAAGTTGCCAATCCGGTGGAGGGGATTCAGGGGTTTGGGTCACTTGGGTTAGGCTGTCTTCTTTTTGTCCGCAGCTTTTTTCTTGGCGGAATCGGCGGCGGCACCTTTGTTGATTTTGTTGATGGCGTCTTTGAGTGCGGCCTTGAAGGGGCGGTCCCGTTCCCCCTTTTTGTCGTACATCTCCTGCATTTTTTCGATGGCTGGCTTGGCATCTGGGCCGATTTTTCCAAGGGCGGTAGCCGCATTCAGGCGGACGGATTGGGCCTTGAGGGCAAGAGTGAGGGCGGGGACTGCATCCACGGCATCTTTACCTATTTGTCCCAAGCTATCGGCAGCACGGGTCCGCACACTGGGGGGAAGGTCGTTATTTTTCACGGCGTCAGCCAAGGCGGGGACGGCGGGCTTTCCCGCATTGGCGAGGGCCTGGGCAGCAGCCTCCTGGACTTCACGGACCTCGGCGGGGTTTTTGAGGATTGCGGCAAGGGGTTCCCGTGCGGGTTTGGCGGCGTCTCCCATTTTTGCCAGGGACTGTGCCGCAAATCGCCTGACGAACTTGTCGTTGTCTTTCAGGGCATTGGCAAGGGCGGGAACAGCCTCTGAGGCATCGGGTCCAAGCTCACCCAGTTCCTTGGCGGCACCACGCCTGGTGTCGGGGTCGGAAGACTTGAGTTTTCTGACAAGGTCCTTGGCATCGGGAAAAATCGCAATCGCCAGGGAGGTTGCCGAAAGGAGTCCAAGGAGGGCCAGGGGGACCGATTGGCGGAGTAGTGTTTTTAACCCAATTAGGATCTCAGGAAATGTTTTTGATTCGCGCATGGCTTGATTTCCCGTGTGAAAATGGTGATGGGTAGGACCAAAGCTGGATTCCTGAAAACATTCTATGCCGTTTGGAGCCACAAGGGGAGGCTGGTTGAAACCGGGTCGGGCATGGTCCAGGAAAAAAAAGTTGGAATTTTTTGCAAAGTCGTGATGGCTTTGTCGGGCGAACAAGGTAATATTCTTTTCAAGACGCTTTAGTTGACGGTCCATGGAAGGAACCACGGGTCGGAGATCATGGCCCGGTGAAACGGGACCATGGCGGCGGATTCGGGAAGGTCCCGGGTTCAAAGTAAATAAAGATCCGTTTAGGCGCAATTGGGTCAGGAACCTGGGCTCCGGGGCTTCTCCAGAATACCAGGGCGGCGCAAACGGATCGGGTTGGGGAAAAAACAGGAAAGAGCCACCGGGGTATCCTCCCTTGGCTTGCTAACGGGAAAGGCGATCGACCCGCCTTCGCTTTTCCTTGGTGACGATTCCATTTCCGGGCAACCCGCCCGGCGCCACCGCATTCCTGGGACGGACGGCCCGGATCGCCGCCTTTCCCCCCGACATTTCCGGAGGCTTTTGGGTTTATGAGCGAAACTGCTGAGCGTCTCGCGCTCACTCATCAGGCGGCGAATTGGAATCCCACTCAATGGAACTTCAACCCTCCCGAGGTTGAGGATGCCCCCGGAAAGGCCCGCCGCCATCCGGTTTGGAAAGATATTCCCGACCATCTCTGGAACGATTGGCGCTGGCAGTCGCAAAATTCCCTCCGGTCCATCCGCCAGCTCCGGGACCTTTTGCCCTTCAGTTCCGAAGAGCTCCTGGCCATCAACGAACTTGAGCTTGAATACAAAACGGCCATCGCACCCTATTATTTCTCCCTGATCAATCCCGAGGACTCCCAGGACCCCATCCGGTTGCAATCGGTCCCCTCACCGCTTGAAAAGGAAAACCCATCCGGTTATGAGCTTGAAGATCCCCTCGATGAAGAGAAAGATTCTCCCGTTCCGGGCCTGACGCACCGTTACCCCGATCGGGCACTCCTCGTATCCACCCATGTTTGTTCCATGTACTGTCGTTTTTGTACCCGCAAACGGGCAACCATGGTCCGGGGTGGCTGGGAATCGGTCAGTCGTGATGACCAGCGCATGGTCCAATATGTCAGGGAACATCCTGAAATTCGCGATGTGATCCTCTCGGGTGGTGATCCGTTGACCCTGCCCGTTCCCAAGCTGCGATTCTTCCTCGAGAGCCTTGCCGCCATCCCTCATGTGGACATCATCCGCCTTGGGACCCGGGTGCCTGTGACGCTACCCATGAGGCTTTATGACGAATCGCTAATTGAGCTTTTATCCTCGGTGGGCAAGGTTTGGATCCAGACCCACTTTAACCATCCTCGCGAAATCACTCCCGAAGCCGCCAAGGGTATCCAGCTTTTGTTGCGGGGCGGGATGCCCGTCAACAACCACTCGGTGCTGCTCAAGGGTGTTAATGATGATCTGGCAACCATGCGACGCCTCCTCCGGGGGCTTTTACGCATAAAGGTTCGGCCCTATTACCTCTTTCATTGTGATCCGGTCATTGGGGCCGGCCACTTCCGTACAAGTGTTTGGAAGGGTATTGAACTCATGGAGGGGCTTCGGGGCCATATGTCTGGCCTGGGCATTCCAACCTATGTCGTGGACAGCCCTCATGGGGGCGGCAAAATCCCGCTTATGCCCAATTACCTGATCTCGGCTTCGGATGATGCTGTGGTTCTTAGAAACTATGAGGGACTCATTGTTCGCTACCAGTCCCAGGACAGCCCTGCCACCATCCAAACCACTGCGACCCGTGGTGTTAGTGCCCTCTTGCAGGGGACCACTTCGGCGATTGTCCCGGAGAACACGGAACGCCTGGCTCGCCGCAAGAAAGCTTCCAAAAGGGCTGCCCAGGCCCAGCAACAAGCCGAAAAAGACGAGCAGGTTGCCCGGGGACTCAAGGAAACCTCCCTGGATGGTGGAAAAGACCTGGCCGAGGAGGGTTGCCCCTCTTCCCTTCGTGGGCCCCATGGGGCACAAATGTCCGATGAACCTTCCCGGCAAATCATCAAGCTGGGTATCCGGCGAAGGCGCACCGCCCGTAAACGGGCGACCTAGTTCAGGGCGGGATTTGCCGTTTAGTTCTTACAACCCCCGGCTGCGGCCCCCAAGCGGCTTCAGTCGGGGGTTTCTTTTGGTTTCCCTTTCACGGGTTTCAACATGCGTATTGGTTTGGCCGTAAATCTCAAATCCGATGCCGTAAGGCCCACGGGCCCGGTACCCGATGATTGGGACGAGGAGTTTGATAGCCCTGAAACCGTGGAGGCTCTTTCCGGGGTGATGCGGTCCATGGGCCATGAACCGGTGGTCCTGGGTGATGGCGAGGCGCTGATCCGTCGCATTCTGGATCAGCGGCCTGATTTTGTTTTCAACATTGCCGAGGGAACGGGTATAGGCCGAAGCCGCGAAGCCCGCGTACCTGCCTTTTTGGAGATGTTGAATATCCCCTACTCGGGGTCCGATCCCCTGACTCTGGCGGCATCGTTGGACAAGGCCGTTGCCCGGAGGTTGGTGGAAGGTGGGGCGGTTCGCATACCTCGCGGGTTTGTGGTTGAAGGAACGGATACCGGGGAACGAATCAGGGACCTGGCCCAAACGGTCCGGTTTCCTGTGGTGGTCAAACCCGCCTGGGAGGGTTCCAGTAAGGGCATCCGGGCCCGGTGCCTTGTCGATGATGTGCAAACCCTTGTTCGCATCGTCCGGGAGCTTTGGCAGGATTACTCCCAGAGTTTGCTTGTGGAGGAGTATGTAGGCGGGGCTGAATTGACCATCGGCCTGGTGGGTAATGGTCCGCCAAGGATTTTGGGAGTGATGGAAGTGGTGCCGCTCAAGCCATCGGAACGGTTTATCTACAGCATCGAGGTCAAACGCAATTGGCGAGAGTGTGTTCGCTATGAGAGTCCTGCCCGCCTTTTGGGAACGACCCAAAAACAGATCGAATCCCAGGCACTGGAAGCGTGGGACAGGCTTGGTTGCCGCGACCTTTGCCGCATGGACTTCAGGCTGAATGCTGCGGGTGAGCCTGTATTCATTGAGACGAATCCGTTGCCTGGCCTAAACCCTGTGACAAGCGACCTTGTTATCCTGGCGTCGGGTGTTGGTGTATCGTATGACCAACTCATCCGCGATGTCCTCACCGCCGGGCTTTGCCGGGTTGGACTTGGTTGACACCTGTTTTGTTCGTGAATAAAGGGTGCAGGTTCCTAGACTGATTGTTGCAGGACGGTTTTCCCGGAAGACCACCGAACTGTGGTGTCGGTATTGTTCGAGGTCTTCCGGGCCGATGGTTATTCTTCCCTATGACGATGCCAATCCTGCCTGATGAATCGCACGCCCATGCAGACCAACCGGTTACGCCAAGAAAGATCCTGATTCTCCACAATGAACCCGTGCTCCCAAAGGACCATCCTGACGCCGACTCGGAACATGAAATCCTTTACACAAGCGGTGAGGTAAAAAAATACCTCGACGAAGCAGGGCACACCACCATGCTTTTGCCGGTTGGCCGGGACCCTTCCTGCCTCATCAACGGATTGCGTTCCTTTGCCCCCGATGTGGTTTTCAACCTCTTTGAAGGCCTTGCCGACATGTACGAATCCGAAGCCTATGTCGCAGGCATCCTGGAATATCTGCATTTTCCCTACACCGGCTCACCCTTCAAAAGCCTTGCGGTAGCAAGGGACAAACCACAGACCAAAAGGCTGCTCCTGGGATCGGGAATCCCCACCGCCCGGTTCATTGAAATCCGTAGCCTTCCCTTGCCGGCTTGTGATCTTGCCTTTCCTGTAATGATCAAGCCGGGTGCCCAGGATGCCAGCGTAGGAGTGGATCAGGGATCAGTGGTGACCGATCAGGAAGCGTTCGAAAAACGCGTCAAATATCTCCTTGCCCGGTATGGACCACCGGTCATTGCCGAGGAGTTTCTTACGGGCCGTGAATTTAGCATGGCCATGGTAGAAATTCCCGAATTGACATGCATGCCCATTTCCGAGATCACCTTCATCAACCCGGATCCGAACTGGTGGCCCATTGTCACCTACGATGCCAAATGGCGGCCCGGTACGATCGACTATGACCAAACCCCTACCGAATTTCCCGCAAAGGTTACGGACGAACTCAAAGAGCTGCTGGAATCCACCGCCAAGCGGGCCTTTCGCCTGTTGGGTTTGCGCGACTATGGCCGGGTCGATATCCGGCTGGATTCCCAAGGCCACCCCTGTGTGATTGAGGTCAATCCCAACCCCGATTTTAGTCCTCTTGCGGGGTGTGCCACGGCGATGGAGGTAGGTGGGGTAACCCATGCCTGGTTTTCCAACCATATGTCCGAGCGCGCCTACCAGAGAGGCCAGGCCCATCAACCGCTCAAGATCCTTGAGCCGCCCATGACCCCAATTGTTCCGATAACCAATCACGATGTTGCGGCGAAGTTCGAGGGCCTCGGGTTTTAATAACGGGACAAAAAGGATCATTATGAGTGTATTTCCTGGCTCCTTGCTCGCTCTGATTCTTGCGTCGGGCCCGGCGGAAAAGTTAGTCGCCGTTCCGGGTTTTGCCGCCAATATCCCAACCGGTACCCTGATCATGGTGGGAGGAGGAGGCACCCCTAAAGAAGCCTTGGCTGCCTTTATTGCCGCCGCCACTCGGGACAAAAACCACCTCATTGTTATTCCGATACAGCGTAGCGTACTTTTGCCCCAGCCACGGGAATAACCTCAATCCAGAGGGGCACCGACTGCGGATATTTTTTCCCGGTAGGTTCAAAATACACGTCAATCCGGTCGATCAACTTCCGAATCGCTTCGGCTTTGAACCGCAACCCGCCGTCTTTCCCCTTGCTCTTTTTCGCCGCTGCAATTGCATCCCGAAGGTCAGCAAGTTGGGCAAGGTGCTGGGTGGCGATTTCCGACAAGTCCACAAGTTCCTTCTCGGTTAATTCAATGTCGGACTCAACCTTCCTAAGTTCGACCATCTTCTTTTCGAGTGCCCTTGGTGCCCCCCGGAATCGCTCGATCATCACCATCAACTGATCGTGCTTGGCCTCAAGTTCCCGAAGCTCTTTTTCCTTTTCAGACTTCGATGATGCGAACGTCTTGCGATAAAGCTCAATAAATTTGGGGTAGAATTCTTCTTTCAGTTTTTGCAGGCTCTTGCCCTTGAGCAACTTGTCGAGTTCATCGCCGCCGCCGTTCATGTTGATGAAGAAGAGCATCAGCTTACGATGCACCTGCGATTCCATCAGCGTGTAGTTGAACTCTTCCTGCAAACTATCCAGCAAGCCGAAATCCCCGGTTCGGTTCGCTTCAAACAAGGTTTCCACCGCCACGTCAATTTCGGTCAAGTATTCTTCAACGACCTTCTCAATCAGTTCGTGGTGAACCGTGTTGCGGAGGCACTTGATGTCCTTCTTACCAAATTTCTTTTTGTCCCCGGTCTGGCAAAGGAATTGAACGTAGTTTGGTCGTTTCTGGCCCCTCATCCTTACTCCACAATTAGAGCAATGGACTAAACCCGCCAACCATATCGCAGAATTTTTCGGTGCCCGCTTTTGACGTTCCTTACCATCCCGCTTTTCACGGACAATATCCCAAGTCTTTTTGGGAATGATCGAATCGAACACGGGCTTATCGGGAAACACCCATGCCGACCGGGGGCGTTCACGCCTTCCCTTGCTCATGGTGACGGGTTTGACTTCGATGCCGTCATCTTCAAGGTACTCACCGCCGCCTTGTTTATTCCAAGCTGGCAAGCCGATGTAAGCAAAGTTGTCCAAGATTGTAACAATGTGGGAGCCAAGCCAAGTGTCGTTGTAAGTTGGCTTCACCCCGGTTTGGTTTAATTTCTTCGCAATCTGGTAAGTCGAAATCGACTGTGTGGCGAACGTCTCAAAGATTTCCTTCACAACGGCAACCCGCTCAGGATCACCCGGTTGTAATACCAGCTTCTCTTTCAGGTCTTCAACCGCTGGCAAGTTGGCTTTGCCGTTGTAATCTTCGGTTCGCCCATCGGGATAAATCTTTTTGCGAATGAAGTGCCCGTACCAGCGAATTCGCCATTTTTCTTTATTCGTCTCCCGATCAAGGCACACCACGTCCAAGCCGTAGGTGACGTAGCCGCCGTGCCATTCGCCCTTCTTGGCCTTTTGCTTTTGACCACGCAGAACGCCTTGAGCTTTTGAAAGTAGTTCTTGTTTGCTGGCCCCTGCGGTCAATCCACCTTGAAAAAAACTGAGGGCATCGTCACCGGAAAGATGCTCCCCTTTGATTGTCCAGATTTGACAATGGTGAATTCGGAATTCGTGAATTAAAGAAGCAAAGTGCCATTCATCACGTCCGCCAATTCGGTTTTGATGATCGACAATAACCCACTTCACCAACCCGGCCTTCACAGCGTCCATCAACTTCTGAAAAGCCGGGCGAGTTTCAGGTGAATGTCGGGGTGTGTAGCCAGCAGCGTCTTCGTACTGGTGGATTTTCTTTACATTAAGCCCGTGGTTCCCAAGCCAACGCTTCACATTCTCCCGCTGACTGGTTACGTCCTGAGAGGCTTCATCGAGCGATACACGGAGATACCAAGCCCCCGGCAAGTTTTTCAATTGTTCTGGTGATGGTCGTTCGGCCATGCGGATTACTCCCCTATGACCTTGACCAGAACCCGCTTCGCCCGCTGCCCGTCGAACTCACCATAGAAAATTTGTTCCCACGGGCCAAAGTCGAGTTTGGCCTTGGTGATGGCAACCACCACTTCCCGCCCCATCACTTGCCGCTTCATGTGGGCATCGGCGTTGTCTTCGCCGGTGCGGTTATGATGGTAAACATTTGGGTCGGCATTGAAGGGGGCCAGCTTTTCCAACCAGACGCCGTAATCGTGATGCAACCCCGGTTCATCGTCGTTGATGAAAACGGAAGCGGTAATATGCATCGCATTGCAAAGGACGATCCCCTCTGTCACGCCCGACCGCTGCACCACTTCTTCAACTTGTGGGGTAATGTTGATGAAGCCCATTCTGGTCGGCAGATTAAACGTCAGATATTCGGTGGTGGACTTCATCGCCGTTACTTACCCCGCCGTGGTTTTACTTTCACTTTTTCCTGTATGGTCCCCATCACCTTGTCGAGCATGGCGTCATTGCAATCGGCCAAAGCGGTGAATACTTCCGGTCGCTCAAGCACACGCTGCCGGATCGGGTCGGGTACTTTTTGGGCCAGCAAGAGCAACTCGCTTTCGTCACCACCTAGAACTTCGGCCAACTTCTTTATCAGGCTCTCGCCGGGGAATTGGCCGAAGTCCAATTTTTCATTTTCAACTTTCGACAGGTAGTGGAACCCGACACCGACCAACGGAGCCACTTCCCGTAGGGTCATCCCCTTTGCTTTGCGTAACTCTCGAATCTTCTCGCCAAATCCCATCGCAGCCTCATCAGAGCCGACCTTGCTGAACGGCATTCGTTATCGTAAGATAGTTGCCGTTAGAAGGCAACAAGACATGGACGAACAGTCATTGGACGATGAACTCGATGGAGACGCCAAGCGTGCTGCGACAAAAACGGTTGACCAAGCAAGGGTTGGGGCAGCAGCCTACTTTGTTTCCTGCTGTTGAAGAAGAAAGCTACTTCGATAGCCTTTGTTCGTCTTGGGGCGTGGAGCTTGGCCCAGCTTGGCCGGATCGCTTTGGAAAGTCTGTTCGTCGTTGGGCGGAGTCCCAGATTAAGTCCCCAATCCGAACGCTAAGCCTATTCTCCGGTATGGGCGGTCTGGATATTGCTTTCCATGATGCAGGGTTTTTGATAACGGATATGGTGGAAATTGAGAAGAAGTTCGCCGCAAGTCTTGCCGCCAATACTCAAGGGCCAACACCATATCTAGGCGACAGTGTTGTGCATTGCACAGACATTCGAGAATTTGCCCCAACTGTGCGTCGAGATTTTGACTTTATAATTGGCGGGCCTCCCTGTCAGACATTCTCCGCAGCAGCACGAAGAGCCTCTGGTGTTAGTGGAGTGAACGACGAACGTGGCACCCTCTTTCAGGAATACGTTCGCTTGCTCAGCGATCTTCAACCAAAGGGATTTCTATTTGAAAATGTTTATGGGATCACGGGTGCTAACGGTGGTGAAGCGTGGAGGCAGATTCAAGAAGCATTTTCAAACGCTAGATACAAGGTCTATTCCAGAATTCTCGATACTGCCGATTATGGAGTTCCCCAGCATAGAGAGCGGATGTTCATTGTTGGCCTAAAGAAGGGCGTATTTAATTTTCCTCGACCAACGCACGGGCCTGATTCTGAATGCGGACGACCATACTATAGTGCAGGCGATGCCGTTGAAGGCGTACATCTTTCAGAAAACGACATTCAAGCAAGAGTTACAGGACGCTATGAAGGACTGCTTGAGCAAGTTCCTCCGGGCCTTAACTATAGTTATTTCACTGAAAAGATGGGCCACCCAAGACCGCTATTCGCATGGCGATCAAAATTCTCGGACTTCTTGTATAAGGCTGACCCCAAGACCCCTATAAGAACGCTCAAGGCTCAAGCGGGGCAATTTACTGGTCCCTTTCATTGGGATAATCGCCCCTTCAGCATTTCAGAATTCAAACGGCTTCAAACAACACCTGATGAATACACAATCGTTGGCGGCAGGCAGGCAATCCTTCATCAGATTGGCAATTCCGTTCCATCTCAAGTAGGTAGGATTCTTGCTCTTGCGGTACTCGATCAAGTATTCGGCGTGTCGCCGCCATGCCCTATATCATACTTAACTGCAACGCACACGCTTGGATTCCGAAAGAGGAAGCGTGATTTAACCTCACGCTACATGTAGTGGACCCCAAAAACTGGACAGACAGCTAAGCTTTTCTTTTCTAGTAAAAGGAGGGTTTTGTCATGGTCATCAGGAAGCGGCAATACGACGCATCGTTCAAGGCCAGGGTTGCCTTGGAGGTCATCCGTGAAAAG
>SYLG01000030.1 GCA_005808665.1 Planctomycetia bacterium
AAATCCGTTCAGAGGATCTCTGAACAATTGCAAACCCCATTGTTAAAATCGCACAAGTAGCGGGAAATATCAAGTAACTTGGTCGGGACTACATGCCGTTTTGAACTCGACATACTCCAAATTCCAGGGAAAAACATCAATCAGGGTCCCAAAAAAGACCAAAAAATCGTAAAAAATCACTCCAACTGCGTAACTTGGGTTAACCCATCCGGATTTGGGTCCCGGTTGAGAATCGCTTGGAAATAGGAGGTTACTGTCTGATTGAAGTATTCAGTTGAGTGAAAGATCCGGTCTAAGGCTTGGGCCACAGTCAACTTCCCTGAAGCGATGGCATTCCCCCAGGATTTCAAAGCACCTGGTTCGGGATTTCGCCCCAACGCCAATTGAAACAAATTCCCTACCTGCCGATTGATTTCTACTAGATTGGTGTCTATGCTTCCATTTGGATTTTCAAGGAGTTCCCAAACCTGGGTAATCACAGCCGGGTTGGTCATAATATTGAAATGGTTTATCTTTGAATCATGCTGTGCGTGATGCCTTACATAATGCTTGGTAACAACATTGGTAATCCTTATTAGTAGAACAATCTCATCCCCTTACCATCCCCTTACCAAGGGGATGTCATTAGGATATTTGTTTAAAAAATCTACCCATTTTTGTAGTTCATCCTTGCTTTCAGGTTTCCCTAGGGTCAAGGTGCGCGACTGACTTACTCCTTCAGGGGATCCAGCGATTTGTGCGGTTACATCCAATTCATCGACGCTTGGTTTTTCCAAATGTCGAACCCATACCGCCTGTTCAGAATCAGAGGCGGTACGACCTAAAATGGTTTCAAAAACATGGTCAACCACATTTTCATTATGCTCCCGACTTTGCAGGAACCCTTCCGCTATATTCTGACGAGTCACTCCGAGTTTCAATCCATTCAGGTGGTCCGAATTACCTTCTGCATCCGAATCCCGACCAAGAACGGTTTCATAAAGTTTTTGAACATATGCCTGATCCGTTAAACCAAGATTGAATTCTTGAGAACCCAGGATGGACGCCACGAGTTTGTTTTCCGTCAAACCGTTTTTCATCGCTTGGACAAATAGATTCAATCCGACCGGATTAGGGTCCCTATTGAGAAGCAATTGAAAAGACGAAGTCACAGCCTTGTGAAAATGTTCGTCCGAGTGAAAGATCCGGTCGGTTGCTTGGGCCACCGACAACCTACCTGAGGCAATGGCATCGCCCCAGGATTTCAAAGCACCTGGTTCGGGATTTCGCCCCAACGCCAATTGAAACAAATTCCCTACTTGCCGATTGATTTCTACAAGTTTTGTGTCAATGGTTCCTGAGGGATCGTCAAGGATTTCCCCAACCTGGGTTATCACAGCCGGGTTAGTCATAATATTGAAATGGTTAATTTTAGGATCTATTTGCGGGTAATGACTTACATAATCCTTGGTAACAACATTAGTAAGGCTTATTAGAGGAACAATTCCATCCCCATTGCTTGGTTTTGCGGTCATGTTGTAATAAGTTTGGCCGTTCGAAACAACCGCTAATGAAGGTCTGCGAAGAATGGGGGTATTAGTATCTGGCAGCGGATACCAGGTTCCTGAAGAGTTGGTTTTGCTTTCCGCCAGGTCGACAGTCTCGACACCTGTCCCATAAATCAGATTGTATTTTTCAACAAAGGGAGGCAAATCTACCTTTCCACCCCCCTTATTCAGGTCGTAAATGATCGAAGGCACAGCAAAGGTGGTATTGTTTTGGACCCCGGTTATTGATCCATCTGGATTTTTAACAAAATCGTAGGTTGGGACGAGCGTCCCAAGCGAGGGACAGTATTGACGGATGAAGGCTTCGGCACTTGGACTACCATCGACTAAAATAGAATCTCTTGTGATGGGAACCGGACCATTAATGATTAACTCATTGGTAGCAACCGCATTAAATTTACTTTTCACATAGGAAAGAGCTAAATTTAACCCATCTGGCCCTTTACCTTTTGGAATATGGGTCGCTTCCGCATAGCCCTCTCCGGGGGGAACAACGAGAATCTTGTCATCCCCCATCCAAACCGGAAACGCTATTGGTGAGCCCAAATTCGGAGGAGCCATTTGGATGAAATTTCGAATTTTGGGAAGTGGAAATATTTCAAGCGATTCTGTGGTGAAAGTCCCACCATAAGCACTGCTTTGAACATAGGCCCGAACTAATAAGTTTCCCATGCTATGGGCAACCACATCCACTTCCTTCAACGGTTGTCCAGGATTTGTTAAAAGCCAAGTTTCAGCCACTTTCTTTAAGCTGTAACCCAAATAATCGAGGCAAGTAGTAAAAACATCTCCGTCCGATTTGGCAATATCCGAACCGGTTATACCGGTAATAATTCCATCCACAATGCCATCCTCAGGAGCAAGAGGTAGCCTCCAGTCATAAGGAACTTGGTGCAAGTATCCCGGGTGAGTTTTGTAATTATGGTCCCTAAGGTAATTTAATAGTGGTTCATACTCGGCTGGATTAAGCCTAAGTTGGCTTGGTTGTGTTCCCCTATGATTAAACCATTCGTTAACTCCAATACCAGAAGGCAAAGAACCAGTAAAACCTGGAACTTCCAACAAGGGTATTAAGGGACCATTTGCTGGACAATCGCGCTTCTCCAGCATTTCAAGGTTCAAACCGCAAGGTTTTTTGGACCTAATTGACTTCAATCCGGTGGAAAACCGGCCACGAAATATGGAAATCATATATCCACCTTATGGTTAATGGTCAATAATCGCTGCATCCCGTTTGGCTAATTAAACCTAGCCAAAAAATGGTTTTATGGATTTCTCTGGATACAAATGTAATCCTACACCTATTATGGGGGGGGTGTCAAGGGCCCAGGCAGAATTTTTCGATCCATCCTCAAATTATGGTGATAGAAACCGGATTGGGGGGAAAGGAATTTGGAGAATCGTTTTGTTTCTTTAGTGGTCGAAATCCAATATCCCTGTGCCTAAAAGCCTTTATGGAGGCTAATGGGTGGTAAAATCCAAACTTGGGTTCAATTCTCAAGGGTAAATTCTTTTGGACAACCTGGATTCAAGACCCAACCACTTGCCACAAAACCCGCCACTTAAACAACTGAATCCAGGCTGTAGCAATGTTGAGATGATCAAAGATCCTTGGTAAATCTTAACCCGAATTGTTCGCCTAGAATACAGCATTTTTACCGCCGATAGAACACCGCCCAGCGTTTTGTTCGAAGGCCAAATTCAGGTTTGCAAAGGTTCAGTTTGTAGGATGTATTGATGAGTATTCTGGTTTCTTGCTCCCTTGAAAAGGAGCCCCCCTGCCCCATCAAGTCAAATCAGGAGAAGGATTGATGAGTATACCCCTTGGCGCCCCTTGCGGGGAATTTCTTGGAACCGCCCTTTTAGTCCTTTTGGGAAATGGGGTGGTAGCCAATGTGGTCCTCAAAGGGACCAAGGGAAATAATAGTGGCTGGTTGGTTGTTACGGCGGGGTGGGCCTTTGCGGTGTCCATGGGGATATATTTGGTCAATTCGGTTAGTGGAGCCCATTTGAATCCGGCAGTAACTCTTGGACTTGCCTTCATCGGGAAAATGGATTGGGCAAGTGTTGGTCCGTATATCATCGGACAGCTTTTGGGGGCCTTTTTGGGGTCTGCCCTTGTTTGGATCATGTATTACCCCCATTGGGAATTTACCCAAGACAAAGGTGCCAAGCTTTCGGTGTTTTGCACCGCCCCTGCGGTACGAAATCACTGGGCGAATTTCCTTGGTGAAATTCTGGCCACTTTTGTTTTGGTTATGGGTGTTTTGGCAATTTCCTCCCCGAAAAACATGCTTCCTGATTCTGGTTTTGCCCAAGGATTTGGGCCGGTCCTGGTAGGACTTTTGGTTATGTCCATCGGGTTATCCTTGGGTGGACCCACCGGATTCGCCATAAACCCTGCCCGGGATTTGGCTCCCCGGCTTTTCCATTCGCTATTTCCCATTTCGGGTAAAGGGAGTTCGGATTGGGGTTATGCGTGGATTCCTGTTTTGGGGCCATTGCTTGGCGGAATATTGGGTGCCATTTCTTACACTGGTTTGTTTCCACCACTTTAACATTCCCCATTTCTAAGGAGATCTTCCCATGAAATATATCCTTGCATTGGATCAGGGAACCACCAGTTCACGAGCCATCCTTTTTGATAAAACGGGCACCGTGGCGGGGGTTGCCCAACAGGAATTCCCCCAACATTTTCCCAAATCCGGTTGGGTCGAACACAATCCAGAGGATATTTGGCAAAGCCAATTTGCCGTCGTAAAAGAAGTCCTTCAGGAAAATGGGGTAAGTCCCTCCTCCGTTTCTGCCATTGGCATTACCAACCAACGCGAAACGATCGTGGTTTGGGATCGGAAAACAGGCATACCCATTGCCCCGGCGATCGTTTGGCAGGATCGTCGTACCGCTGCCATGTGTAAAAAACCAAAGTTTAAAGATAAAGAGAAGGTAATTCGAAAAATAACGGGATTGGTCCTTGATCCCTATTTTTCAGCAACCAAGGTTTGCTGGATTCTTGAAAATGTAAAAGGTGCAAGGGCCAAGGCAATGGCTGGAAACCTTGCCCTTGGTACCGTGGATACCTGGTTAACCTGGCGTTTAACCGATGGCAGGGTACATGCTACCGATGTCACCAATGCTTCTCGCACCATGCTGTTCAATATTCATTCTCTTCAATGGGACGATTCACTGCTTGAACTGTTTGGGATCCCCAAATCGATGCTTCCCGAGGTGAAGCCATCCTCAGGTATATTTGGCGAAACCCAGGTTTTTGGCGGTTCAATACCCATTGCAGGGATAGCCGGGGACCAACAGGCAGCCCTTTTTGGCCAAGCATGCCTAAAACCTGGCATGGTAAAATGTACCTATGGGACCGGGTGCTTCATGCTGATGAATACCGGCACCAAACCAATGATGTCAAAAAATGACCTAATAACGACTATTGCATGGCAAATAGGTGATAAAATAGAATATGCCCTTGAAGGTAGCATTTTTATTGCCGGGGCGGTTGTCCAATGGCTTCGTGATGGATTGGGAATTATTCAAACTGCGGCGGAAATTGAGCAATTGGCCAATAAGGTGGCTGATTCAGGTGGTGTAATCCTTGTACCTGCTTTTGCCGGATTAGGGGCCCCTCACTGGGATGCCTATGCCCGAGGGGTTTTGGTGGGGATTACCCGGGGAACCAATGCTGGCCATATTGCCCGTGCTGCCCTGGAAGGGATTGCTTTTCAGGTTGTTGAGGTCCTTCGAGCCATGGAAGCCGATTCCTCAATCAAGCTCCGTGAACTACGAGTCGATGGTGGAGCTTCCAGGAATGATCTGCTTATGCAGATTCAATCCGACCTTTTGGGAGTGCCTGTGATTCGTCCCAAGGTAAGCGAAATAACCGCACTTGGTGCTGCCTATTTGGCAGGACTTGAGGTGCAATTCTGGAAATCCACCAAGGAAATTGCCTCACAATGGAATGAAGCAGGCCGATTCAAAGGTAAATGGAGCATGGCTCAACGAAAAGGCGCCATTAATCTCTGGGAAAAAGCCCTTGAACGGTCAAAAGGTTGGGTTGAGGAATAAAATTCAAACTCAATTTATTAAAATAGGTCCTGCATTATTTTTCCCCGATTGAGTTGAACAGGGCGGTCTTGCCTATCGCGAACCTCCATTTGGGAATTAATGCCTAAAGCATGATAAATCGTTGCTCCCAAATCGTCCAGGGAATAGGGAACAGTAATGGGATAGGCCCCTGATTTGTCCGATTGCCCCAAAACCTGACCCGACCTGACTCCCCCGCCAAAAAACGCTCCTGAAAAACAGGCTGCCCAGTGGTCTCGTCCTGCGTTTTTGGAATCCACCTTTGGGGTACGACCAAATTCCCCCATGACCACCACCATCACATCGTCAATCAGTCCGGTTTCATGAAGGTCATCCATCAATGCAGCCACTCCCCTATCCAAGGGAGGCAAAAGGTCACGCTTCAAACGGTTGAAATTATTTTCATGGCTGTCCCAATTTTGTACCGAACCCATGTTCGCTTGGACCACTCGAACACCTGCTTGGACTAGCCGTCTGGATAACAGGAGAGACTGGCCAAACATATGCCTTCCATAGCGTTCTTTGGTGCGTTCTGGCTCCCGGGAAAGGTCAAATGCCTTGGCAACAACCCCACTTGATAGCAAGGCAATGGCTTTTTTTTGTTGATCGCCAAGTCGCTTACCTTCGGTGGATCGAGCCAGCTCTTCCTGGGCTGAATTGAGGGAACTTAATAAGGAGACCCGGTCATTCAGTTGGTTAATGGAAAGGCCAGCTGGCAATTCCACATGA
>SYLG01000031.1 GCA_005808665.1 Planctomycetia bacterium
CAACCCAGGCAAGAATCATGACAGCTGGCATTACGAAAGGAAAGACCGAAAACAGCGTTTTCCCCCGGGAAAATCAACCGGCCGGGAATTGCTGGGAAACTAACCATGCGGGGGTTGCGTTGGTTTGGAGCCTGTCTGAAAAACCGGATCCATGGCCTGACCCGACTTCACAATATCCACCCGGGCAATGAATGGCTGGCGAAATTCCTGTTCAATCACCTGGAAGAGTGGTTTGTGTTCCTGAGGTTGGCTGATCTCGTGGAGGCCACCAACAATGTGTGGGAGAGGGCATTGCGGTTCAACATTGCGGCAAGAAAGCTGTCAGTTTGCAATCGCAAGGAGATTGGTGCAAGGGCCCAGGAGATCCTTCCATCAGCAACCCAAACCTGCCTGCGTTTCGGCAAAGATCTCACCGGCTTTTTGATGAAACTCATCAACAGGCAAACACTGGTCTCCCTCTATGACAACTTGCCAACTTCACCTCGCATCGCCTAGGCACGGTAAACAGGTACACCAAAATTAGGAAGCTTGATTTTTAGATTATAATTTGGGAAATGGATTAGAACAATTTGTCAAAAAAGTGATGTTAGGAATTTATAATATATGATCGTTAATATTGTTAAACCGTTTTTGCCAGACATGGAAAAAATTTATGAAAAATTTAAGTTGTCATTATCGACGGGATTAGTTACAAATAACTCTGAAAATGTGAGATTATTTGAAAACAAATTACAAGATTTTTATAAATGCCCTTTTAAACCATCCGTAAATTGTAATGGTCAACTAGCTTTATATCATTTGATACAGGCTTGGAAACATAAATTAGGGTATGGAACCCATGATTCGTTTGAAGTCCTTGTGCCATCATTTACCTTTTCAGGTACAATCAATGCTTTAGTGACCAATAATTTAAAACCAGTTTTTTGTGATGTTGACGATGGCCTTGTTCTTGATTTGAATAAAATCAATATTGATTCCAATGAAATCAAAATGATACTTCCTGTTGGAGCTTATGGTAACTTGGTAAACTTGGAGTTGTTACAAAATATTTCTGTTGAAAATAAATTGTCAGTTATTTTAGATAATGCTCCAGCCTTCGGATCAAAATTTAAAAATAAATTCCCATGGGAATTTGGGTTTAGCGAAATGATTAGTTTCCATGCTACTAAAATTTTCAATTCAATGGAGGGAGGAGCTAATATTGTAAACGACTCCCAAATAGCTGATTATCTTTTGCGATTGCGGGATTTTGGGCAGTATGAAAAAGTTAGAGGTGATATTGATCTCCCAGGCCTAAATTCTAAGATGACCGAAATATGTGCTATTGTTGGACTTGCTAACTTAGAAAATATTGATTTTATTTTATCTAGTCGTGCTGCTAATGTCATCAAATATCTTGATTTTTTTGGAAAACTAGAAGCGCAAGGCAAATTAAAAACGATGAAAGTAGCTAAACAAGTGTATTGCCCCTATCTTTATTTTCCTATCATTCTTAATGATGACGCTACCAAATTTGTTAATTTCATGGCTATTAAAAATATTTCTGTTCGAAGGTATTACACTGCTACGCATGATTTAACTTTTTACCGAGGTAAATACCGAAGTCAGAATCTTGACTATACTAATCAAATAAAATATAATATTGTAGCTGTTCCGGTTCACACTATTATGGAAGATGATGAAATTAGTTATATTTTTGATACAATTTCATCATACAATTTTTAGTAATTTATTTTGAATAGGTGCTGATAGATGAATATACTTGTTACAGGTGGAGCAGGATATCTTGGTTCCATCATGGTCCCTAAACTTTTGGTTCGTGGACATAAGGTTAGAGTTGTGGATGTGGGATATTTTGGTGTTTCTCATCTTCGAAATTTGCGTCCTGGGGTAGAATTGATTCGTGAGGATGTCAGGCGATACATTACTGATAAGGATCAAAGTGCAAATATTTTGGAGGGAATTGATTGCATTATTCACCTTGCAGCAATTTCCAATGACCCTTCCGCAGAACTTAACCCCGACCTCACCAATCAGGTCAACTTTCAGGCTACTGCAGCTTTGGCTGAACAGGCTAAGAAACGGAATATTAAATTTCTTTTTTCGTCCTCCTGTTCCGTTTATGGTGAATCGCCAGGCAAGGTCGATGAAACAGGGGAGGTTAACCCTTTAACCGCCTATGCCCATTCCAAGGTGAATTCAGATAGGTTTTTAGCTAGCATTGCCAGTGATACTTGGTGCCCTGTCAGCTTAAGGAATGGGACACTTTATGGTTTTTCAACCCGGATGAGATTTGATTTGGTTATTAATATTTTTTCCTTTATGAGTACTCTTTATAACGAAATAAGAATTTTTGGAGATGGTAAACAATGGCGACCTTTTTTACATGTTTCCGACTGTGCAAAGGCATTTATCCATTTTGCGGAGTGTGATTGTAATGAACATTTGGTGTATAATATTGCTAATCAAAACCTAAGAGTTGTTGACCTTGTTAGAATCTTTAAAAATATTAACCCAAATGTTAAAGAAAAATATATTGATTCGATTGATAAAGATACGCGCAATTATAATGTATCCACTGAACGCATGTTAAAAGCAGGTTTTATTCCCAAAATTGATGTAAGTTTGGGTGTGGAAGAAATCGTGGATGCTATTACTACCGGGGCCATTCAGGACCCCGAATCGATTTTTTATCGCAATGCGAAATGGATGAAAGAACTTACCCAATTTGGCGACACAAACCATAAAGAATTTGTTGAATTGATGGAATCCATGGCTCGTTTCATTATCTCAAGCTGAATTGTTTTGAAAAGTGCTCGATAATTCAATGGATTTTTGATTGCAAACCGTTACAATTTTTATTCAGGCATTTAATTTAGATAATTATATTGGGGAATGTGTTCAATCCGTTCTCAATCTTAGGGGTCCTTATGATTTAGAAGTTTTGGTAGTAGATGATGCCTCTACGGATAAGACTCTGGAAATTATTAAGGATTTTTCCGACTCCCGTATCAACCTGATTGTTAATGAAAAAAATCTCGGTTGTATTGAAACTGCTAACATTGGGTATCGGGAAGCCCGGGGGGAGTTTTGTGCTCGACTTGATGGCGATGATAGGTATCGACCAGATTTTTTGGAAAAAACTATCCCCATTTTTGAGAGTAATCCTAATGTTGGTGTGGTTTATGGCGATATTGCAATGATAGATCCTTCAGGAAATATCTCATCGCCCAGCGGGTGTGTTGCACGACAGAGGGAAAACAGACCTGGGATTTCCAATGAACTGATTCCTTTGATGAAATCCAATTTTTTACCGGCTCCAACCACCATCGGCCGAACCAAAATCTGGCAATCAATACTCCCGATTCCATCCAGTCTCTATTTTCTGGATTACTATATGACAACTCAAGCAGCACATGTTTGTGATTTTGGATTTGTGGACAAGGTTTTAGCGGATTATCGAATTCACCCTGGAAACCAACATAGCCGGATGATTTTAGATAAATCTGGGGAAAAATCAACTTTTGAAATGCTGAAACGGGCCTATAACCGAGCTGAATTTAAAAGTGAAAAGGAAAAATACCGAACCGTTATTGATGCTTCCCATTTTCTAAATTACGCCGAAAATTATTTCGGAGCCGGAATGACCAATGATGCCCGGAGATGTTATTGGCAAGCCTTCATTCGATCCCCATCTTTTTTGATCAATCTCGGTATTTTGAGGAGGTATCTTGGCACCATTATTGGCAAGCCTCAATATGAATACCTAAAAAAATACTTTGTTGGATCTAATACGAAGCGTGCCTGTTAGAACAAATGGCAAGGTAAAAGTAATTCAAATACCTTTATAGCTATTAGCCTTAATCTATATGTCATAAGTCCCCATCCGGTAAGGTATTACCTCTTTTTCCGTGAATCTTCAGAATTTGGTTGGCAGGGCAGTTTTAAGTTGGTTTAGTTCCCCATTTGGAAGCCAAAGCTACGCCTGAACTTGTCACGGTTTCACGCCAGGAGTGCGACCCGGTTCAGGCTGAATTCATTCGACCTCGCCGCGATTTCCAGGACCTTCTCGCCCGTTTTGATCTCGTTTTCAAAGAGAATGGCCGTCTACGCCGGATTGAAGGCGGTCTTCGACAAGAGAATGGGGACCTCCGCCAAAGGCTTCAGAATCAAGACCGGGATAAACAGCGCCAGGCGGGCCCTATTTCCCGAAACAAACCCAAGTTGGAACCCAAACCGCCAAGTCGGAAATCGGGTGATGATTATGGAAAACACCACTTTGGTGTTGTACCTGAACGCATTGAAAAAATACATACCGACCCCTTACCCAAGTGCTTCATCATGATGAGACGGGGTGGCGGATGAATGGTCGCTCTGCCTAGGTTCATGTTTTTGTGAGTCCCAATGCAGTTGTGTACAAGGTAGCCCACCAAAGAGGTCATCAGGTGCCTCGGGACCTTGTGGGAATAGGGTATAGCGGGGTAATGGTTCATGATGGGTTCAAAAGTTACGAATGTTTCTGGAAGGCGACCCATCAACATGGCCTATTTCATTTGATTCGCCGAACCCGTGATCTTTGCGAAGAGGCGTGTGGGGGAGCGGTGACCTTCCCCCCGGTAGGTGATGCGGATCCTGAAGGAAAGTTTGAGTGCGTTGAATCGTTACAAGGAAGGGAAACTAACCTTGCGGGGGTTGCGTTGGTTTGGAGCCTGTCTGAAAAACCGGATCCATGGCATGGCCCGACTTCACAAGATCCACACGGGCAATGAATGGCTGGCGAAATTCCTGTTCAATCACCTGGAAGTGTGGTTTTTGTTCCTGAGGTTGGCTGATCTCGTGGAGGCCACCAACAATGTGGCGGAGAAGGCATTGGGGTTCAACATTGCAGCAAGAAAGCTGTGAGGTTGCAATCGCAAGGAGATTGGCGCAAGGGCCTAGGAAATCCTTACATCGGAAACACAAACCTGCCTGCGTATCGGCAAAGATCCCATCGACTTTTTGATGAAACTCATCAAAAGGCAAACACAAGTCTCCCTCGATGACATTTCGCCAACTTCACCTCGCATCGCCTAGGCACGGTAAACAGGTACCAGATCAGTATGTTAAATTAATATGCAATAAAATAATATGAAACAAAAAAAAATAGTTTATATTCAATATACTAATCCAGCTTGTTACCCACCTTTGCAGCATAGTTCTTGGATTTTTGCCAAGGCAGGCTGGAAAGTTTTGTTTTTAGGGAACGGTTCAATGAGTGAATCCAACGCATTTGAATTCCCTTTTCATGAAAATATTCAAGTCATTCGTTGGATGTATAAAAAGCCAGGAATAGTTCAAAAATTCCATTTCCTATTTTTTTGTATTTGGTCCGCTCTTTATGCTTGTTGGTGGGGAGGAAAATGGGCCTATTGTTCCGATCCCTACTCGTGCTTACCTGCGATTATTTGTCAGAAAATATTTGGATTAAAAATTGTTTATCATGAGCATGATTCCCCAACGCTTAATTCCAAAAGTACTGCGCTTTTTAATCGGATATTATTAAAATGCCGTGCTATCATTGGCAGACAAGCGGAAATTGTCGTTTTTCCCAATCGAGAACGAGCCAATATCTTTCAAACTGAAACGGGAAGGAGACGACCCATAGAAATTGTTAGGAATGTTCCTGCATTAAGTGAGGTGGCCTTAATTCCATCTACTAAGTCCGAAAATGAAATTCTTTTTTACCATGGATCATTAAACAAGTACCGGTTACCAACAACAATATTGGATGCACTGGTTCATCTCGATCCAGCTATTACCTTGCGGTTTGCTGGATACGACACCACAAGCAATAAATATTTAGAATGGTTTATGAAAGAAGCTAAAGTTCGTGGATTAGAAAACCGGGTACGATATGTAGGAGGGTTTTTTTCAAGGCAAAATTTACTAATAGAATGTTCAAAAGCTACAATTGGTTTAGCATTAATGCCAATTGACTTGGATGATATTAATATGCGTTATATGACTGGAGCATCTAATAAACCATTTGACTATCTGGCATGTGGCTTGACCCTTATTGTATCCAATTTGCCTGACTGGGAAATATTTTTTGTTGATCGCGGTATAGCTTTAAGTTGTAATCCCGATTGTGGGAAATCAATTGCGGAAGCAGTAAACAAAGCTATTGTTTTACGAGCTAAAAGTAATATATATAGTGAAAATGGGGAAAAATTATTATGTTCGGAATGGAATTATGAATATCAATTCCGAAATGTTTATGATATCGTGACAAAATCGTGTTGCTAGTAATTGAAACACATCCTATTCAAAATCATGCTCCTGTATGGAGGTATTCAAACCAGGTCCTTGGTATTCCTGTTACCGTGATATATGGTTCAGATTTTAGTATTATTGGTTATAAGGACAAAGAATTTGGAACTTCGTTTTCGTGGGATGTTGATTTGCTTGACGGTTATTCCTCCATTTTTTTGTCCAAATCCGATGAGGGTGGAGCTGGGTCGGATGCAGAGGTTACCATCAATGGATTAGAGAAAGTGATTAACCAGGTAAACCCGAGTGTGATTTTGTCAGTAGGGTACAGTCCCAAATTTCATTACGATGCCGTAATGGTGGCTCGAAAGTTCGGGAAACCGCTAATGTTTCGTGCTGAAACCAACGATCAGGCTCGGGTTAGAGGACCTATCAAACGATTTTTCAGAGATATAGTTTTAAAACGATTCTATCGAAATTTTAGAGCTTTGTTACATGTAGGAAACCGATCGGTTGAACATTACAACCGGTTGGGATTTTCAACCGATGCCAAATGGTTTTCCCCTTATTGTGTAGAAACCAAATCGTTTCAAACCGAAGAGTGCTCCCGTAGGTTGTTTCGGGATGATGCACGAAGGGAAATTGGTGCTGATAAAGATCAAATCGTCCTATTGTTTTGTGGGAAATTAAGCCCAAGGAAAGCACCCAATTTAATCCTGGAAGCGATCACAAAATTGGATTGCTCCCATCAAGGAAAATTTTTTGTCTTGCTGGTTGGCGATGGGGAAATGCGCCAAGGATTGGAAAAGGACGCCATAAGGTTGAATATACCTTTTAAAAATGTTGGATTTAAGAAACAGCATGAACTTAGCCGTTATTATCATGCCTCAGATCTACTGGTGCTTCCAAGCATTTGGGGAGAAACTTGGGGGCTTGTGGTTAATGAAGCGTTGCACCATGGCGTCCCTGCGGTGGTTTCCAATACCGTCGGCTGTGCAATTGACTTGATTGAGCCCAAACAAACTGGAATGATTTTTAAAAACAAAGATTCCCAATCCCTAGCCGCATGTCTTAATTATGCTGTTCAATTGGTCGGTGATCCAGCAATTCGTATTAAATGCAAAAATAAAGTCGCCAAATATTCAGTTGAAATTGCTGCTATTGGAATTCAAACAGCATATAAGGTTGTTAGTAAAAAAAATAGTTTAAATTGAATTTAAATAGTCTTATGGTTATAGGTAATCCAGAATCCTTTCATGTTGGTGCTCATTTTTTTAAGGCAGCTAATGAAATTGGTTTAAAGGCTGTAATAAAGGATATTAAAGGAGCTTTTTCAGAATCATTATTGATTCAATCGGCCTTGTGGAAATATGGAGGGCATAAACCAAAAAATCTTGGATCCTTTGGTAACGAAGTGGTAGCGCATTGTAAAGAGGGGTGCTATTCAACGGTTCTGGCTACGGGAATTGCACCCTTGGATCGAAATTGCCTTCGGCATTTAAGAAGTGCTGGTATCCAATCCATAAATTATCTCACCGATGACCCTTGGAACAGAGCTCATCATGCTCCATGGTTTTTGAATGCGCTAAGTCTTTATGATAATGTATTTACAACCAAAAGCAGTATCATACAAGATTTAACAAATGCTGGATGTAGGAAAATTCATTTTTGTCCTTTTGGCTATGACAGGGAAGTACATAACTATCCCCCACATAAGGACTCTGCGGTGGAGGGATTGGACATCTTGTTTGTTGGGGGGATGGATTCTGATCGCAAAAAAATAATGGAACCATTGATTGGGAACAATTTTTGCTTAGCCCTTTATGGGAGGTATTGGGATCAATCCGATAGGTTTGCTAAAAGTAGTTGTGGGCATGGAGACCTTTTTACTTTGGCAAAGCGTGGAAAAGAGGCGAAAATCACCTTATGCCTAGTTCGCCGGGCCAATCGGGATGGGCATGTTATGCGGAGTTTTGAAGCGGCTGCGGCGGGTGGTTGTATGTTGGTGGAAGATACAGAGGAACATCGGGAAATTTTTGGTCTGGATGGGGATTGTGTTGTCTTTTTTAATAGTAATGAACAAATGGTACAGCGGGCGAGGTGGCTTCTCGATCATCCGGAAGAAAGATTACGACTCCGTCATGCGGTTTACCGTCGGATTGTAACGGAAGGAAAAAATACATATACGGATCGACTTAAGACGATTCTTGAAAAGATTGGTTTGTCCCATTAAGTAAATGGAGGAGATGTTTTTTAGCCATGAAGCAACATCCACTTTGTGGCTGGTTTTGTTTGGTCTTTTGATATGGAGGACTTTGTTTTTTTCCAAATTTATTGGTGGAATTGGTCTTTGCCATTGGTTTCAAATTGCAATCAATCATATTATCAGCGAAGTTATGTCAAGTCAAGCTATTGGATATGCCAATCCAGATCGATTAGCCGCAACCAATGGTTATCGTCTAACCGCATGGGCGGCTTTGGGTTTAATTTTTGCTTTTTTTACTATATTAATATTCGAGCGGAAAGAAACTTTAGGGGGAAAAATTTCGAAAATTGGTTTTGAATTAGAATATGGAATTGGCATTTTTATTTATGGATTAATTTGTTATTTTATACTTTCTGGATTGTTAGGATTTATTTCAAGTATAACTTCGATATTATCTGCGGGCTTGGGTGTTGCATGCGGGGGTTTTGCCTGGTGTTATTTGATAATTTATAAAGCGAAAGGCCCTTTAGTTTCCTTAATTTTCGCTAGTGGCATGTTTTTGTTTCCTGTATTAACATTGATTTTAGGTGGATTTATGGGATTTGGAATATCTGCTATTTTTGGAATTGCAGGTATTGTATTCGTAAATTTTCGACCTCGATGGGTAATAGGTATAATTATTCCGATTTTATTATTTTTTGGCCTGTCTCTTTATCCGTCCTATATGTCCACTAGGGATGATATTCGTTCAAGCGTTTGGGGTGGTGGGAGGATAGAGGAGCGGATTGAAGCGACCTTTGGTGGTATCTTTGAGAAATGGCAATGGTTTGATCCTAGTGATGAGAAACAATTGGATGTATTTAATGGTCGTTTAAATCAAAATGTGTTACTTGGGTATTCCCAAACCTATCTAGCAGCGGGTCAGGTGGAGTATGCTGGTGGGCAAACATTATGGGATGGAGTCTTATCTTTAATTCCTAGAATTATCTGGACGAATAAGCCTTTCCAGGCGGGAAGTTATGGTTTGGTTACCCAATATACTGGCATTAAAGTGTCGGAAGGTACTTCCGTTGGAATTGGGTTCATCATGGAATTTTATGTTAATTTCGGATATATTGGAATTTTAGTTGGTTTTTATTTGTTAGGATTATGCGTCTATTTATTTGATTATAAAGTTGGTCAAGGTATACAAGCGATGAATTTTCCCGTTTTCATTTATTATTTTATTGCAGGCCAATGTTTCATGAATATACTAGGGTCCTTTGTAGTGGTGGGACCTGCGTTGGTAGGTGGACTCATATTGACATGGATTTACCTTCGTATTTTTCAGAATAGGTTACAAGTTAAAAAGTGGGTTGATTCTTCAAATATATCCGCTAATGGTTTCGTAGTTTCTAAAAAGCAAAGTTTATTTAGCTAATAAAATCTATAATTGGCCTGCAAGCTTTTAATAGGAAAAATATTATATAGTATTTTTGAAGTCAATTCAACCATGATTCTGATTGATAAATTAATATGGTTCTATTATTGAAAAACTATTATGAAAATTAGCCTTACCGGGGCAGGTGGATTAATTGGGTCAAAATTATTGCAAGTTATTATTGATTCTTCATTATTTGATGTTATTGGGATTGATAATTTTTCCATGTACTATAGTGTTAAACTTAAAGAAGATCGAACGGAAGCTCTTCTAGGTAAATATAAAAGAGTAATTCATAGGATAGATCTTTGCGACGGTGTTCCTGAGGTTGGTTTTCCCCCCGATGTATTTATTCACCTTGCGGCGCAACCAGGCGTTAGGGAAAGCCTACGGGATCCCCTTGCCTATGAACAAAATAATCTCCGGGCCTTTGTAAATGTTCTGGAGTATTGTCGTAAAAACAAGGTTAACCATCTGATTTATGCTTCCTCTTCATCGGTTTACGGGCAGTCTTTGCAATTGCCTTTTTCTGAAAGTGATCCCTCTGACCGGCCGGCCAGTTTTTATGGAGCTACTAAAAAAGCCAATGAACTCATGGCCCATAGCTATTCTTCCTGTTTTGGATTACCCTGCACGGGATTACGGTTTTTTACGGTTTATGGCCCTTGGGGAAGGCCGGATATGGCATATTTCAGTTTTGCTAAGGCGATTATGGAGGGTAAACCCATTACCCTCCATGGGAAAGGGGAGTTCTCGCGGGATTTTACTTACATTGACGATATTGTTGCGGGAATTATTTCCGTTATGAAAAGTGGCCCTCCCCAAACTGATTCGCTGGGGGTTCCTCACAGAATATATAACCTAGGTAACGATCACCCTGAGAAGGTGTTGACCCTTGTTTCCTGTTTGGAGAAAAGCTTGGGGAAGAAGGCAATGGTAGAAACTTCTAATTTACCATTGGGTGATGTACCGCATACTTGGGCGAACATTGGTCTAATGCAAAAAGATTTTGGTTGGAGACCAAAAGTGGACTTGCATGAAGGAATTGATCGCTTCGCCAAGTGGTTTTTAGAATATCACGGATATAAAAAAGAGGGAATTTAGTGAGGTTTTACAACAAAGGCGAATGAAAATTGGCATAGGAGTCCATGGTCGGTTTCATGGGTTTGAATTAGCAAAAGCGCTTCTTTGCCTTGGACATGATGTCCGGATTTATACTAATTATCCTGGATTCATTGTCAAACGATTTGGGTTGCCACCTGAAATCGTTACTACCTATTATTGGAATGGTTTGATTTCAAAGATTTCCCAAAAAATTGGGCGGGTTGGCAATGCATGTTTTATGAATCGGTACCTTTGCAACAATTTTGAAGTTTGGCTGGCTAAACGCTTGGCTAGGGAACAGTGGGATATAACCTACACATGGAGCAGTATTTCGGAGTGTTTTTTGCGCGGGTCAAGGACATCAAAAGCAAGGTTGATTGCCAGGGGCAGTTCTCACATAAGTACCCAAAACCGCCTTTTGGAAGAGGAAGAAATCAGATGTGGGATTCCCCAGGAGAAACCATTTGCTCACACCGTGACTAAAGAGTTGACTGAATACGATCTTGCGGACGGAGTCGTTGTTTTATCAAGTTTTTGTAAATCCACATTCCTTGAAAATGGTTATGATCCCCGAAAACTGGGCCTAATGGTTTCCGGAAGTCCTTCCGATAATTTTCGCCTCAATGAAAAGGATTTGGGAGCTAAAATTCGGTCCCTAACTGAAGGATTGCCCTTAAATATTTTAACGGTTGGGACTTTTTCTTTCAGGAAAGGAATTTTCGATTACGAAAAAATTGTTAATGAACTGGCCGGGGAAAGGTATCGATTTCGTTTTGTGGGTGCGGTTGCTGAGGAATGCGCCAAGATTCGCAAGCGCCTGGCTTCAAAAGTAGAATTTGTCCCAAGAGTGGCTCAATCGGATCTGAAAGAGCATTATCGGTGGGGCCATGTTTTTTTATTTCCAACGATTGAGGACGGTTTTCCGACTGTGATGGCACAAGCCAGGGCGGCTTGCTTACCTCAAATTACTACGACAAATGGAGCAGGTTTGGATGTTGTCGAGGAAGGCAAAAGCGGGTGGATTTTTCCCATAAGGAAACCGGATTTAATGATAGCCAAGCTTCGAGAAATCCAATCGAATCGACCTTTCTTGGCACAAATGATTCAAAATATGCATCAAAAAAATATTTCCCGGACTTGGATTGATTCGGCAAAGGATTTTCTCGCCATTGCGGAAACGGTATTGTCAGAGCCAAATCGGACGATGGTTTAACCGAATGTGTGGCATTGCCGGATATTTTGGACTAACCCAATGCGGTATGCAAGAGGTTATGCATGCCACGGCTATGCAGCACCATCGTGGACCGGATGATGGAGGTGTGGAGGATATAGCTCCTGGGGTTGTTTTTGGCCATCGGCGCCTTTCCATTTTGGATCTTTCTCCCTTGGGGCACCAACCCATGAAGGATGCGGAGACGGGATCCTGGCTGGTTTTCAACGGTGAGATTTACAATTTCCAAACGCTAAAGGGTGACTTGATAAACGCGGGAGCATCGTTTCGGGGACACTCCGATACGGAGGTAATATTGGCAGGTTTGGTTAGGCAGGGAAATGCTTTTCTTAAGAAGCTGGAGGGAATGTTTGCGTTTGCGTTTTGGAATGCACAGGAAAACACGCTTTTGGTAGCAAGGGATCCGATGGGGATCAAACCCCTGTATTATTTTCTGAAAGACAATGAATTCGGTTTTGCCAGTGAAACCAAAGCACTTTTATCCATGGGAAGAATTGAAAAAGAAATGGATGAAAAAGGCTTGGTCGGTTTTTTAAAATTTGGGGCGGTTCAGCAACCCAGCACTCTTTGGAAGGGTGTCCAATCCCTTGGCCCAGGGGAATGGATGCGTCTTAAACGGAATCCTGATGGAATCCTTGAAATCCACCGCCAGAAGTTTTGGACATTCCCCCAAGAAAAGGCGTGGACAGAGGAGGGGGCGATAGAGTTTCTCCAAAGGGAACTTCCCAGGGCGGTCCGGGATCATTTGGTCGCCGATGTACCGGTTGGGATTTTTCTTTCTTCGGGAATTGATAGCACCATTTTGGCGGGATTGGCATCTGAGGTGCATCCGGGGTTGCGAGCCTTTACAGTTTGTTTTGGTGACCACAAGGAATTTGATGAGGACCGATTGGCGGTTGAAACGGCTAAAAGATTTGGTTTAAAACACGAACGCATTGTGATTTCCGAAAAGGAAGCCTTGGATTCCTTTGAGGGGTGGTTAGCTGCCATGGATCAACCTTCGATAGATGGTTTAAATACTTTTATAATCAGCAAGGCAGTTCGGGAACGAGGAATCAAGGTTGCCCTTTCCGGGTTGGGGGCCGATGAATTGTTTGGGGGATACCCGAGTTTTCACGAGATTCCAAAATGGAGCCGAAGAATCCAAAAGATCCAATGGGTCCCCAAAAGTATCAGAAAATTGACTTCAAGTGTATTAGGAATTGGACAGGGCCGGGTGGCTAAAGGCAAAATGCGGGATGCCATTTCTTCAAATGGCTTTCCTCAAGCATTGTTTCAAACAAGGCGGGGACTTTTTGATAGCCAATGGATTGAAAAATTGCTTTGGAAAAAGCAAATAACCAACATTGAACCGGCCTTTCATGTTAATGGTGAAGAAACCGTTCGAAAAGTTCAGCAACTTGAAACAAAGATATATATGGGAAACATGTTGCTTTGCGACACGGATGTCTGTTCCATGGCTCATGGTCTTGAGGTAAGGGTCCCTTTTTTGGATCAAGTAATATTGAATTTCGCTTTTTCACTTCCCGGGCACCTGATTTCACAATCTGGGAAACCGGGGAAATACCTTTTGAAAAAGGCTTTTGCCAAATATTTAAGTGTATCCCTTTTAGGTCAGGCCAAGCGTGGGTTTGTTCTTCCCTTTGCGAAGTGGTACAAGGGGCCATTGCGGTCAATTTGTAAGGGGCGCCTGGATAAACTTGATTTTCTTGACCAGTCCGAAGTCAAATCCTGTTTTAAAGCCTTGGTTGATTGGGATGAGACTTCCATGGCAAGCCGGATTACAGCCTTGTTATCGTTGACTGCGTAACGAAAGTTGCGCATCCTCCACATTATTCCAGCTCTTTCTTCCCGATATGGTGGGCCAACAACCAATTTGTTTCCCCTTTGCCGCAGCTTGGCAAGAGAAGGGTGTCAGGTGGAAATAGCCTCCACCGATGCGGATGGTCCAGGGGGCAGGGTGGAGATATCCGACCTACCTTCGGATTTGTTTATTAGGCTTTTCCCTAGATCATGGTCCGAATCCTGGAAATATTCCAGACTTTTTGCCAAATGGATTGGAGTGCATGTTGCCGAATATGATTTGATCCACACCCATGCCGTATGGTCGCATTTGCCTGGTTGTGGTGCTTTAGCTGCGATTCGCCAAAAGATTCCCTATGTTGTGCGACCGGCAGGTATGCTTTCCTCCTATTCGATGGCTAGAAAATCGGTTGCCAAGCAAGTCCTTTGGTGGCTAAGGGAAGGAAAAATGATTCAGGGTGCGTCTGCCTTTCACGCCACCAGCCAGGGCGAGGCACAAGAGATCAGGCGGTTGCGGCCAGATGCGGATATTTGGACCATTCCCCATGGATTACCCGAGGAGTCTTTATCCATTCCACCTGAACCCGGATGGTTGAGGCAACAGTGTCAGGGTGCGGGAGACAAGCCGATCATTCTCTTTTTTTCCCGTATTCACCCTAAAAAGGGATTATCCGATATTTTGATTCCTGCCTTTGCCCAAATGCACCTAGATGCTCACCTGGCTATCGCCGGAGGCGAGGATTCCCATGTTCCAGGGTACGAAAATGAAGTGAGGCGGCAGGTCCGACTCCTTGGTTTGGAAAACCGGGTCACTTTCCTTGGGCCTATCCCTCCGGTTGATCGTTGGCGGCTCTTGGATGGTGCGGATGTTTTTGCCCTTCCCAGCCAGGCAGAAAATTTTGGAGTGGTCGTTACCGAGGCAATGGCCAGGGGGACCCCGGTGGTCATATCCGATCAGGTTCAGATTGGAGACATTGTGGAAAATAATTGTGGGGGCAGGGTGATTTCCCGGGATGTGAATCTCTGGGCCAAAACCCTAACCGAAGTGATTCAAACACCTTGGGATAGGTATCCCCGTTTTCGGGGAACCTGGGACACAGCTGCAAAGGCAGTGATACAGGGGTATGAAAAGATATTAAAAGCTAAGTAGTTTTTGAATTGGATGATTGGTTAGGTTAAGCCCGGGAAGCATCTCGGGTTTTTTTTATTTTATCCAAATTTTTCTCCGCGGGAAATAGGCGCAAATCTTTCGATTTGTTCATTCCTGGGCAAATTGGATTTGAAGAATACTTGGTGCTGTGCTATACTTTGGGCTTCCAGTCCATTTGCCTTTAGGCCGTTGGATGTTTGGCCAGGGCCACCTGTTTTCATTGGGCACATTGCGTGCCCTAACGCATTCGGTCCTGAGATTTGGTTCCCTTTTGGGAACATGAAAAGGACCGATTGATGAAGTTCTCCGAAATGGGGCTCGCTGAGCCCGTCCTTTGTGCTATTGAATCCGAAGGTTACCACACCCCCAGCCCCATTCAGGCTCAGGCTATTCCTGCAGTTATTGCGGGGAGAGATGTGCTGGGTTGTGCTCAAACAGGCACGGGAAAGACCGCTGCGTTTGCGCTTCCGACCATTCATCGGCTCGTACAATCGGGAAATCCCGCCAAAGGGCAGGGCAGGCGGATACGGGTTTTGGCGATTGCCCCTACCCGGGAATTGGCGGCCCAAATTTGTGATAGTTTTTTGGCCTATGGTCGCAAAACCGCCCTCAGGGCGATTGCCGTTTATGGGGGTGTGGGTCAAGGTCTCCAGGTTCGTGCCCTTCGTCATGGTGTGGATGTGCTGGTTGCCACGCCTGGTCGCTTGGTCGATTTGATGGGTCAGGGCTTTATTGAATTGGGTTCGGTGGAAACGCTCATTCTGGACGAAGCAGACCGCATGTTTGACATGGGGTTTGCGCCTGATTTAAAGCGGGTTATTGCCAAACTGCCCCAGTCGAGGCAAAACCTTTTGTTTTCTGCGACCATTCCACGGGCAATCCAGGAATTGGCGAATGCCATTCTAAAGGATCCTGTTCGGATCGATATTGTCCCTGAGAAAACGCCTCTGGAGATTATTGAGCAATCCCTGCTCAAGGTACCCACCAAATCCGCCAAAGCACGGGCTTTGGCCGGTTACCTCAAGTCGGTGGATTTGGTTCGCGGGATCGTTTTCACGCGGACCAAACATGGAGCGGATCGGGTTACCCGAAGCTTGGTTCGGTATGGTTTTTCGGCCGATTCGATTCATGGCGACAAGCGTCAAAATGTGCGCCAAAGGACCTTGGATGCCTTCAAAACGAACCGGATCAAAGTGCTTGTGGCTACGGATATTGCCGCAAGGGGTATTGATGTGGATGGGGTGAGCCATGTTGTCAATTATGATATGCCCCTTGACCCTGAAACCTATGTCCATCGCATTGGTCGGACAGGTCGGGCTGGGGCCGGGGGAACCGCCCTTTCCCTTTGCATTCCCGAGGAAAAAAACCTTTTGTTTGCGATTGAAAGGCTAACCGGAAAGCGCATGGAAATCGCTTCCTTTGACATGAAAAACCTGCCCCCTCATCTGGAGGAGGAACAGGGTGATGAAATGGCGGACGAACGGGATGCCTTCGGGCCCAGGGGAGACCGTCGGGGTGGAAAGCGGGGGGGGCCGGGTCAAGGTTTCAATCCCGAGGATGAAATGCGAAGGGGGTTGAGTCGGATTCGTGCCTCAAGGCAAGGGGAGGGCAAACCCTTTCGACCTCGGGTTGATCGAAAAAGAGAGCCCGAACAGGGCGGATTTCGGGGTTCGGCCGAAATACCCCCCGTGGCGGAAGGTACCCAAAACAGGGGAGTTCCAGTGGAGGTTAGGCAACCCAATTGTTTTGGCCCCAATCAAGGCCAACCTTCCCAAGGTGGTGAATACCGGGGTGGGGACTTTGTCCCGGATCATGGCGGTCCTCGTCCAGGGGTTCGGTTGGGACCGATTGGGCCACGAGCCGAAAGTCCGCATGGGGAGGCTCGACGCCCCTTTCGGGAAAGCCGACTTCCAGGAAAAGGGGGTGCGGTGAAATTCAAACGCAAGAAAAAAAGTCCGGGTGGGCCAGGAAGACAGGGTTAAATCCCACAAGGAAGAAGGGTTCACAGCCTAAACCGTAACGGGAGCAAAAACGCTTCCATTACGGTTTTTTTCTTGCATTTGCATTTTGATATAGTTTGAAATCTTTTGGATTGCAAAGCACCTGAAGGGATTGTAGCGTTATTCCATTTTCGGCTTGTTGCCATTTATTTTGGAATTCAGGTGTTTGTTTGCAAAGGTATACTAGTACTTTGGCACTCATTAAATTTCGGATTACATGGCATCAACCCTCCCTGATTCTCACTACTTTCTCATATCCAACAGCTGCTGGCCACCCTAAATCTTAGTCAAGACCCGGCACTAGAATCAATTTAAGTGAAGAATGGGATGGTTTGGCTAGCGAGTTTCTGACCACAAGGGTTTCATTGGGAAGTGCTTCCCTCCTCAACCCCAATTCTCAAGGAAACGATTGATTTTCAAACCCCGGGACGAACAGTTTCCAGCATTTCTATTCCCCAAGAAAAAATAAAGGTTCCTTATTCCAACGGCCCAAACTTTATTTTAACACGGATCGGAGAATAGCGCCCCCATGTGCGGTTTCCTGGGCAGAAATGGAAATTTGGACCAGCTTCCGCCTCTTGAAAAGGGTTTGCCCCTATTAATTAATGCGACGGGGCTCGGACTCCCAACACTATTGGCGGTCTGTTTCGGGTGCCGTGGAATTGATTCAGGCACGGTTAGCAATTGTGGATCCATTTGCCCGATCGGATCAACCTTTTAAACTGCCCGAATACGGTCTTACTGTAGCCTTCAATGGAGAGGTCTACAACTATGAGGAAATTCGGCTTTCGTTACAAACCAAACATTCGTTTCAAACGCAATCGGATACCGAAGTTTTGCTTGCTTCCTATGCCCAAGGTGGTATTGAGGGAATAAAAGATCTTCGTGGAATGTTTTCCTTTGCGATTGTGGACGAACGCAATCAGGAAACTGTTTTGGTTCGTGACCCGGTTGGGAAAAAGCCCCTTTATGTAGGGTTTTGGTCAGGTGGGGCTTGGTTCGGATCAACCTTGTTGGCCATGGCAGCATCGGCACCTACCAAGCCTTTGATCAACCAATCGGCGATCGCCCATTATTTCAAACGGGGTTTTATTTCCCCTGCAACCTCCGTTTTAGAGGGTGCCCGCCCCCTTCGACCTGGCGAGGTATTGGTTCTTGATCCTCTGGGAAAAATCAAACGGAAAGACCATTGTCGTCCCAAGTCCATTGTCTATTCCTTTGGGGATTTTGAAAAAACCAAATCGGAATTACTGGTCCAACTGGATAAAGCGGTTGAACTTAGGCTCCATAACAATCCCAATCCGGTGACCCTCCTTTCCGGGGGAATTGATTCGACAATAATTGCGAGTCGGCTTGGTCAAAAAACAAAATTCAAAGCGTTAACCCTTAAATCGTGGACAGGCTGGGATTCCGACGAATGGTATGCCCGTTATGCAGCCAGGAAAATAGGGTGTCCCTTGCAACCGGTTGCTTTGAATTACAAGGACCTTGCCTCGGATGTGAAATGGTGTGCGGACTTGCAAGATGAACCCCTTGGCATGATCTCCTTTTTCCCGCTTTGTCTCCTATTGCGAGCGGCCAAGGAGCATGGCAAAATGCTCCTTACGGGGGAAGGAGGGGATGAGGTGTTCCTGGGGTATGGCAAGCCAACCGATTGGACCGACCCGGAATTTGAGAAGGATGACTACACCGAGGAAGAAGTTTCCCATTGGGTAGGTCCCGATAATCCGGCCTGGATGAGTCCTTGGGGGCGTTTTACGGCCGGGTTTTCCATGTTGGGCCATATATTCGCCAAAGCGGACCGGGCCTCCGCGGAACAAGGTGTGGAGCTGCGGTCTCCCTTTTTGAGTTATGATCACTTTTCCTTCCTGAAACAATTGCCTCCCAATTGGATTTTTGACGGGGATAAGCCCAAGGGCCTCCTCAAATCCTATCTCAAAGATTCGTTCCCGGACTGGTATATTAACCGGAGAAAAATGGGTTTTCCGTTACGCATTCGTTACGCTTGGGGGATTCGCCTCTATTCCGGGTTACGAGAATTGGTTTCTGAAAAATCGATGGAGGTTTCGGCGGCTTACTTGCCCAAGGTGCTTTGCCAAACTCCCCAAAAGTGGTCCTCGTTTGCTATTTTCAGAAACTTTCCGGAGGTTTGGAAAGCGTTGATGTGGTCCCAATTTCAAGATCGATATGATTCTCTTCCCCAATCGTAGAAATGGTAATCGTTGGTAGGCTTAACACCCTTCCGGCTCATTATTGGCGTAAATTCATTCCTTTGAAAAGGCACCCCCTATTTGACCCCGGCCGAACTGGGATCAAGGAATGTAACCTCCCGTCCTAATGCCCTTTTGGTTCAACTGTTCCCTTTTTTCTTGGGTGAAGTTTCCAAAGGAATTTGGCTGTACTTTGTTGTTACCCTTTAATATTGGCAGAAGGAATTCCCGTTTCACAATTGGCTTTTCCACCCAAATAATGGGTGAAGTTCCCGATTTTTTCGGAAATCCATGGAACCAAATTGGGGCGTTGGAAACCCATCCGGCCTGTCCTAAGATACTCAGGGAAAGGAATCCCAATGTTTGCCATGACCCTTCATGAATTTGATTTTAAACTGGCCGACTATTACGGCCTTTTGCTTTTTGTTGGGGTGGTGATTGGGTTTGCAGTGATCCTCCTTTCCCTTTCGCAGATCATCAACCCACTGAAAACCACCAAGGTGAAGGAATCTCCCTATGAGTCGGGTATGGATCCCATTGGCGATGCCAGGCAAAAATTCGATGTAAAGTTTTACATTATTGCCATCCTGTTTTTGGTGTTTGATATTGAGCTTTTGTTTCTTTACCCCTGGGCGGTAGCCGCAGGGGGAGATCATCCGGCGATTCCGGGTGGATTTGGGGATATTGTTTTCATTGAGGTTTTGCTTTTTTTTGCAAGCCTTTTAGTGGCCTATATTTACGCATACCGTAAGGGGGTGTTTCGGTGGCGTTAGAGGATTATCTTGGAGACAATATATTTGTCACCAAGTTGGATGAAATTGCCAGTTGGTGTCGCAAGAATAGCCTTTGGCCTATGCCTTTTGCCACCGCCTGTTGCGGAATTGAGCTTATGGCCACCGGGGCGTCGAAACACGACATCGCCCGTTTTGGGGCCGAGGCTATGCGATTTACCCCCCGACAATGTGATTTGATGATCGTTGCCGGGCGTGTGGTAATGAAAATGGTGCCTGTCCTCCAACGGATTTGGCTTCAAATGCCTGAACCGAAATGGTGTATTTCCATGGGTGCCTGTGCCTCCTCCGGAGGCGTGTTCGATACCTATTCGGTTGTTCAGGGGATTGACCGATTCCTGCCGGTGGACATTTATATTCCAGGATGCCCGCCAAGGCCGGAGCAACTCCTTCAGGCGGTAATCGACCTCCAAGACAAAATCCAGCGAACAGGGACCGTCTTTGGGTCGGAGTTTGACAGAAGGTTTCGCCCGGAAGGGCCAAGGCCCTTATCCCTTGAGATACCGTTGAATCTCCAGATTGTGGCCCCGGGTAACTTTGAGACATCCACCCGACTCATTTCCGATTCCAATAAACAGCCGGGTGGGGGCCAACCCTCGTGAGTAACGAAATCCCTCCCGTAATTCAGGCCCTTGGCGAGGCAGTCTCGGCAGAATTCCCTGGTGGTTTATTGGCAATCACAACTTTTCGTGGCAACCATCGTTTTCATGTTTGCCCAAAGCATGCCTATGGGGTCCTCAAATACTTGCGGGCCCGGGCGGGATTTGGAATGTTGATTGATCTTTCTGCCGCAGATTATCTCCAATATCCAGACCTCGAGGATCGATATGGAATCTGGTATTGCCTTCTTGATGTCGATAATGGCCGCCGTTTGATCGTGAAAACCACGGCCAACGACCCCGACCCCAAGGTAGAATCGGTGGTTGACCTTTGGGAAGGGGCCAACTGGATGGAACGCGAGGTCTACGATATGTATGGAATCGAATTCCTGCATCATCCGGACCTTCGCCGCATTTTATTGCCTGATGAATTTGTGGGATACCCCCTTCGTCGGGACTATCCGATGCGAGGCAAGGGCGAGCGGCACAATTTCCCCGTACTTACCCGGGCGGAAGGCTAGGCAATGGCTCTCAAGCTCTCTGATGTGATTGCTCCTCCGGCAGATGGCCGGGAAAAGGACTACCAATGGACCTTGAATTTCGGTCCACAGCACCCGGCTACCCATACCACGCTCCGAATCATTCTGAATCTCGATGGTGAGGTGATAATCCATTCCATTCCGGATATTGGCTATCTCCATTCCGGATTTGAAAAATTGGGGGAACACCTCGATTTCAACCAATATGTCACCATTGTTGACAGGATGAATTACATTTCACCAGTGGCCAATGAAATCGCCTGGCACCATGCAGTGGAATCCCTTTTGGGGATAGACCTGACTCCGCGGTGCAAATATATTCGCGTCATCTTTGCCGAATTGATGCGGCTTCACGACCATTTGCTTTGCGTGGGTGCGGCGGCCCTTGACATGGGTGCATTCACGGCATTCCTGTACGCCTTTAACCAGCGTGAAAAAATCAATGAACTTAACGAATGGGCTTCGGGTCAGCGCTTCCATCCAAGTTACACCCGGGTAGGGGGGCTTCAAAGGGACATTGACGACAACTGGATCGCTAAACTGCGCGCGTTTATCAAACAATTACCGAGTGCCATAGTTGATGTAACCAGACTGCTCAACCGGAACCGGATCTTCCTCGATCGAACCCGGGGTGTTGGGGTTCTGACAAGGGAAGAAGCGATCAATCGTTCCGTAACCGGACCTGTGGCCCGTGCATCCGGTTTGGTACGGGACTTGCGTAAAGACGAACCCTATCTGGCGTACAAGGATTTCGATTTCAAGGTGGTCGCCGCAAAGGAGGGTGATTGCCTGGCCCGTTACCTGGTTCGAATGGAAGAAATGCAGGAGAGCCTGAAAATCCTCAGTCAGGCGGTCGAAAACCTCCCTTCTGGGCCGGTAAATGCTGCGGTCGATGACCGAATGGTCCTTCCCAACCAGCTATCCGTTTATCGATCGATCGAAGGATTGATTCACCATTTCGAGCTGTTCATGAACAATCGAAAATGGAGTCCACCCGTGGAAGAGGTCTATGCGGCCACAGAATCACCCAACGGAGAACTGGGTTTTTACATCGTTTCAGATGGGACCGGAACCGCCTACCGGGCTCGTACCCGTCCACCCTCCTTCATTCACTTTGCGTTATTCAACCACCTGGTCCAGGGCCACACCATAAGTGAGGTTGCACCCATCCTGGGCAGTCTCAATATCATTGCCGCGGAGTTGGATCGATGATTCAGGACAACCCCATGGCCGGTATCGGAGTGGAAAAATTAAGCCATTCTGTTCGGGACCAAATAATTGGGCTTCTACCCCGGTATCCCTGCAAACAGGCCGTTACCCTACCCGCCCTCCACATCGTCCAGGATGAGCTAAGGTGCGTGCCCTTTTGGGCCATGCGTGAGATTGCTGACATTTTGGATCTTTCTCCTGCAGAAGTCCATGACACCATGAGCTTCTATGGCTTCTTTCGAACCGGCGAGGACCCATTGGGCAAGACAAGGCTCTGGGTTTGCCGAAGTTTGGCTTGCCAACTGAGGGGGGGAGATGATTTGCTTTCCCAGTTTTGCAAAAAACTGGGAGTATCCCCTACGGAAACGACTGGGGATGGCATGATCACTCTGGAGTTTGCCGAGTGTATTGGAGCCTGTGAAGGTGCCCCGGCAGTGATGGTAAACGATGAACACCGGTTGAATATTGATCAACCTGAAAAGGTGGATGCGCTAATCGAGGAGCTTAGAGCCCTTTAGCGATACTAAAAGGTGGTGGGGTTTCCCTTGCAGGTTTTTCCAGGGACGGTTTCCCTGGGTTGGGAGTGAGAGATCATGGCTTACGAGCCAGTGCTTTTGGGACGCGCAAACAAGGCGGACAGTACCTCCCTGGAAGGGTATCGTCGTGACGGTGGCTATGAAACCCTAGGACGCATCCTGAAGGAAATGACCTGCGATCAGGTGACCGAAGCTGTCAAGAGTTCCGGATTGCGGGGTCGGGGGGGAGCAGGTTTTCCAACCGGCCTCAAATGGACCTTTCTTCCCAAGGGACACCCTGGCCCGATATACCTCTGTGTAAATGTCGATGAATCCGAACCTTGTACTTTCAATAATCGGGTATTGGTGGAAAAGGATCCCCATCAGGTTCTCGAGGGAATCGCCCTTTCCGCCTACGCAGTCAAGGCCAGTACAGCTTATTTTTATATCCGCTATGAGTATGGTGCCGGAATGCGCATCATGCAAAAGGCCATAGATGAGGCTTATGCGGCGGGAATTTTAGGCAAGAATATTTTGGGATCAAACTACTCTCTTGATGTCTTTATCCACCGGGGTGCGGGTGCCTATATTTGTGGGGAAGAAACCGGCCTTATCGAAAGCCTGGAAGGCAAGCGGGCCTGGCCACGCATCAAACCTCCCTTTCCCGCAATCGAGGGGGCCTTCCGGAAACCCACTATTGTCAACAATCCTGAAACCTTGGCAAATGTGGTCCATATACTCCAAAAAGGGTCCGATTGGTTCAAGTCCATTGGCGTTCCTCCGGATCCCAAAAACCCCCGTGATCCGGGAAGCTATGGCCCCAAACTTTATTGCATTAGTGGTCATGTCAACAGTCCTGGGGTTGTGGAACTTCCTTTGGGTGTGACAGTCCGGCAACTAATTACCGATCATGGGGGCGGGGTTTGGAAGGGGAAAAAGGCCAAAGGCTGTATTCCCGGTGGAAACAGCATGGGTGTCATGACCGAGGCAGAATTTGACACTCCCCTCGATTTCAACGGGCCTGGCCGGGTTGGATGTCTTGGGCTGGGAACCGGTGCGGTCACCGTTTTCGATGAGGATACCAGCATTGTCGATGTGCTTCATAATCTTTGCCGCTTTTTTCAACACGAATCGTGTGGCCAATGTACCCCATGTCGCGAGGGTACCGGGTGGATGTTCAAGATCATTGACCGTTTTGCCAAAGGGCAGGGTCGGGGCGAGGACCTTGCGGTCCTTGAAGAGATTGCGGATAAAATTGGAATCATGCCTGGGACAACCATTTGCGGTTTGGCGGATGGTGCCGGTTGGCCGGTGAAAAACGCAATTCGCAAGTTTCGCCCTGAATTTGAAAAATACATTCAGGATGGCAGTTCCAAGCGAAGCAAACCACTCCCCATGGCCGCCCATTAGGTAACACCGGAACAAAGACCATGGCAACTGTATTTGTAAATAACCAACCGGTAGACATCGGCAACGAAAAGCTGAACTGCGTTCAGGCGGCGGAGAAGGCCGGGGTCCTCATTCCCCACTATTGCTATCATCCTGCCCTCAGCGTAGTGGCATCCTGTCGCATGTGCCTGGTGGAAGTGGGCGAGAAAAAAGCCGATGGCACAATCTCCATGTTGCCCAAGGTTGTCCCAGGGTGTCAAACACCCGTCAAGGATGGAACCGTAATCGTCACCCGTTCCGACAAGGCCAGGGATGCCCAGGAACGAACCCTGGAAAGCCTTCTGCTTAATCATCCTCTGGATTGTCCGGTTTGTGACAAAGCAGGGGAATGCTCACTTCAAGACTATAGTTTTGAATTTGGCAAAGCTGAAAGTCGAATGCACGACGAAAAAAAGACACCCCCCAACAAACCAGACCTCGGTCCCAATATCAATCTGTTTACCGATCGCTGCATTATGTGCAGTCGGTGTGTTCGCTTCACAAGGGAGATCTCAGGTACTTCTGAATTGTACATTACCAACCGGGGTGACCATTCCGAAATTGCGGTGTTTCCCGGCGATCCCCTTGACAACAAATTATCCACCAATGTGGTTGACCTGTGCCCGGTAGGGGCCCTGGCCTCCAAGGATTTTCTCTATAAACAGCGGGTTTGGAATCTTAAAACGGTGGACAGTGTTTGTCCCGGTTGCTCCACCGGATGCAGCATTCACATCGATGGGAACAAAGGAGTGATCCATCGCCTTCGCCCCCGAACCAATCCCAAAGCACAGGGTCATTTCATGTGCGATGAGGGCCGTTTGGGTTTCCACTATGCCAACTCGGCAGAACGCCTTCGCGAGCCAACGATTCGTGGACCTCATGGTTGGACAACCGTTGGCCACCGGGAGGCGGTCCAATCCGTCCAACAGGGTTTCAACGAACATTCCCTTCGTAGCATTACCGGAGTTTGGGCGGTTCTATCCCCATTCATGACAATCGAGGAGGCCTACCTGTTGGCCAATTGGATTCGTGATTTTGGGAGGGAAGCCCGACTGGTGCTTGGCCCCGTGCCAATTGTTGGCGAGGATGACCACTACCCTAAAGATTGTAGGGGGGAGGCGTCTCCGGGTGTGCCGAAGTTTACCATTCGCGCCGAGAAGTGCCCCAATCGCAAGGGTGTGGAAGCCATTCTTCAGCACTTTACCGGGACCGTGCTTGGATTTGACAGTTTCTTGACCGCCCTGGCCAAGGGTCAGGTAAAAGCGGCCATACTTTCCGGGGGCTATATCCCCTTGGGCCGGGGCCATTGGTTTCCCGCAGAGTCGGTTCCTTTGCTGGAAAAGATAAACATGTTGGTGGTCCAGGAAATTTTTGCCAGCGCCCTTTCTCAAAAGGCCCATGTCGTTTTTCCCTCGGCCACTTGGGCCGAAAAGGAAGGAACCTATATCAACCATCAAGGGTTAGCCCAGGAGATTCACTGGAATTCAGGCCCCCCAGGCGAGTCCCGAACCGATGGCCAGGTTTATCTGGACCTTTTGGGGCGAACCGGTTTGATGCGAGCTCATCAGCTTCGGCGTGAAATTGCCCAGGTAGTTCCTGCGTTGAACCAACTATCCACAGGCTATTTGGGTACCCAGGGCGTCCTCCCCGGCGAGGCCCCTCCTGTCCAATCCCAAAAACGCAAAATCCCGGTGCACTAAGCCATGAACATTACGGAACTTGTCGTTGTGCTCGTGACCATAGGGATAGTCTTTGCCGGGGTCATGACATTTGTAGGTTATGGCAGTCTGTTAGAGCGAAAAATATCCGCATGGGTACAAGATCGCATTGGCCCCAATCGGGTCGGTTTCGATTTGAACCAACCGATACTTGGCCTTTTCAAGGGATTTTTTGGCCTGGGCCAACCTCTGGCAGACGGTGTCAAATTCTTCCTCAAGGAAGAATTTATACCTAAAAATGTCGATAAAGTGTTTTATTTTCTTGCTCCAGCGGTGGCATTATCAACCGCCATGATCGCCTTCGCGGTTGTTCCCTTTGGATCCACCTCCGTTGTCCCACCCCTTGTGGATAATCGAATTGACCTGGCGGTTTCCCAACCCAATCCCAACTACCAGCATCGGGTCTATCCCCGAACCCATGGCGAACTGGATAAAATCAGGGCTGCCAACCCTTTTCGTTCCGAAATCCTTGACCAGGCCAGGAATCAGAACCCCAATATCGAGTTACCAAAGGTGGCTGGTTTCGATTTGGGGAGATCAGAAGTTCGTTTTGGCATTGCTCCCCACCTTGATATTGGGGTCCTTTTCGTGTTTGCGGTCTCAAGCCTGGCTGTTTATGGGGTGGTTCTGGCCGGGTGGTCGTCCAATAGCAAATATTCCCTTTTCGGGGCCCTGAGGGCCAGTGCCCAACTAATCAGTTATGAGATTCCGATGGGTATGTCGATCCTGGTTGTTGTGTTCATGGTTGGGTCGCTAAACCTTCAGGCGATTGTCGAATTTCAGGCCAGGCATACATGGTTCATCGTGTATCAACCTCTTGGCTGCCTTTTGTTTTTGACGGCAATCTTTGCCGAATGCAACCGGCTTCCCTTTGATTTACCGGAATGTGAACAGGAGCTGGTTGGAGGGTACCATACAGAATACAGCTCCATGAAATTTGCCTGCTTTATGATGGGGGAATACACCCACATGGTTACCACCAGTTTCCTTTTGGTTGCAATGTTTTTCGGTGGGTGGAACATTCCCTTCCTGGTCACCCAGGATTTTCCAGGGGGTGCCCTTGGGTGGGGTGCAAAACTCGTGGTGTTTTGTGGCAAGATGGTTGCCGTGATTGCCTTCTTTATGCTGGTTCGCTGGAGCCTTCTTCGATTCCGCTTTGATCAGCTCATGGGTTTGGCCTGGAAGGGTTTAATGACCTTGGGAATTCTCAACACCGTTGGGGCTGTTGTAATTCTGCAAACCAGACCTTTGGGTGAATTAAGCCTTTGGCTCCTTCCTGCATGGTCGGTTATCGCCCTGTTAGCGGTTACCGGGTATAGCATGACCCGACCCAAAGCCCCTAACCGGTTCCGGACGGGAATCAAGCGTGTGGACCAGCGGTTGCCATCCCACCAGGAGCTTGTGGGAAACCGGGTATAACCAAGAAAGTGGCATGGATTTCCAATGGCGATTAACACAAATGAGGTGACATGGGTAGAGCCTCCCCAATTGGGGATTCTCGACCAGTTGTATTTGCCTGCGATAGCGGGGGGTATGGCCACGGCGTTCAAACACCTTCTTGAAACGGTAACGGGAACCGGGCCAGAACCAACCCAGCAATATCCCGAAGAAAAACCCAAATTACCACCGCATTATCGTGGGTTACACCGTCTCAATCGGGACGAAGAGGGGCGGGTCAAGTGTGTGGCCTGTTATATGTGCTCAACTGCCTGTCCCGCACACTGCATCGACATCGTTGCCGCACCATCCCCTTGGAAGGATCGTGAAAAATATCCGGAAACCTTCGTCATTGATGAACTACGGTGCATCTACTGTGGAATGTGCGAACAAGCGTGTCCCGTAGATGCCATTGAATTGACCAGTATTTTTGATCTGACCGGGCTTTCCCGGGAACAGATGATCTTTAACAAGGAAAAACTCCTAGGTGTTTTTGATGAAACGGTCCGTAAGGGAACAGATCCGATTCGGACCCATACCGGGAAACTTGGGCCCGCCAGTGAACCGGCGGAAGGTGGATTGACCGAATCAAGCAGTGCACAAAGCTAGGATTATTGATTAGGGTAGGTCGATTCCTGGTGGGATGCTGACCTTGAATCCTGAAAAACAAGGAACGGGCCCCAGGGGAATGGAGCCCAAAGTGATTTGGGGAAATGATGGAACTTTTTGCGGCTAGCCAACCTGGCCTTTTGCGAATGGACTATTTTTTTGCTTTGGCCCTTGGTGCCCTGGGGATTTACCTCCTTTTGCCCAAACCAAAAGGCAAAACCAGCCTCCTTGGTTCCTTGGCTGCGTTGGGTTCGCTTGCCTGGCTTGGCTACCTTGGTTTTTCGCCAACCGGAATCACGATTGAAACCGGGCTTTTTTACCTTTTTGGATTTTTTGCGTTGGTGGGTGCGGGGCTAATGGTGACCCAAACCAATCCAGCCCGGGCGGCAATATCCTTTGTCCTTGTGGTGATTTGTGTGGGGGGGCTGATGTTGTTGCTGGCAGCTCCTTTCCTTATGGCTGCCAACATGATCGTTTATGCCGGGGCAATTGTGGTTACTTTCCTTTTTGTTTTAATGCTCGCTTCGCAACGGGCCCCTTCCGATTCGGACAATCGCTCCCGGGAACCTGCCTTGGCATGTTTCACCGGCTTGGCTCTTTCGGCTAGCCTGATCCTGTTGCTTCAAAGGGATCAGGAAAATGCAAACAAGGGTATGGGCCAATGGAAGGGGCTTGGTGCCCCAGTTGCTGCTGTTCGCTTGCATCAAGAGGAAAACCTGCGGCGCGACGCAAGCGGTCGACCGCATTCCCCTGCCGACAACACCACTTTTTTGGGTCAAACCCTTTATACCTCCCTGCTTTTGCCGGTGGAACTTGCCGGGGCACTCTTGTTGGTGGCAACGGTTGGGGCAATCCTGATCGCCCAAAGGCGTTCCGGTGTGGAGGTGATGCCATGATGGAGGTTATTGATTTCCCCCCTGGTCTAACCCATTACCTTTCCCTTGGGGCCCTGTTGTTCGTGTTGGGATTGGTTGGGTTTTTGAGTCGGCGGAACATGATCCTCATGTTCCTGAATGCCGAACTGATGATTCAAGGTGTCGCTCTTAATTTTGTGGCGTTTGCAAGGCATCGCGGAAATTTGGAAGGGCAGGGATTCGTCCTTTTCCTTTTGGCGGTAGCTGCCTGTGAGGCGGCAATTGCCTTGGCCCTTATTCTGGTTTTGTACCGGACCCAACATTCGCTGGATGTGAGCGTGTGGCAAAACCTCCGCGAAGAAGGCCTGGATCCAACTCTGGATGAGGAGCCGCTGCCACTTGGTCCATTGGAAGAAAAAAGCCCCGTCCTTACCCCGGCCGGGATCGGGCCCCAACAGCCCGAGGAGACAAGCCATGTTTGACCCTTTCGGACTTGCCTTGATTCCATTGTTTCCTGCTTTGGCTGGTGCGATAATCCTTCTGTTTGGTCCCAGGATATTAAAAGGCCAAAGTCATTGGCCTTTGATTGCGGCATGTGTTGTGTCGTTCGTGCTTTCCCTTTTTGCAATCCAATCCCTGCAAGGTGACTTGGGTATCCGCGAAATTTCCTATCAGGGCGGGCATTGGTTTTCCACCTCTGGACCCAATCCGGTTAGTGTGGGTTGGCAATTCCGGATGGATCCCATTTCGGGGATGATGGTCCCCATGGTCCTCTTTTTGTCCACCATTATTGCCACCTTCTCGGTCGGTTATATGAAGGATGATCCAGGTTATTCGCGTTATTTCGGGATCTTTGCCCTTTTCGTTGCCGCAATGACGCTTCTGGTGTTGGCGGATAATGTCCTATTGCTTTATGCCGGTTGGGAAGGGGTGGGTGTTTGCTCCTTCCTTTTGATTGGTTTCTGGTTCCAAAAGCCAACCGCCCTAAAGGCTGCCCGTAAGGCATTTATGGTCACCCGAATTGGTGATGTTGGGTTACTGTTGGGAATTTTAATGCTGTGGGTGGGGTGTGGATATTCCCTCCATATTCCAACTTTGTTGGTCAAAGCCCAAGCCCTTTCACCTGAATATCTTTATATGGCGGGTTTCCTTTTGTTTGTCGGAGCCATGGGCAAAAGTGCCCAATTCCCGCTTCATATCTGGCTGCCCGATGCGATGGAGGGGCCGACCCCGGTTAGTGCCCTCATTCATGCGGCGACCATGGTAACCGCTGGGGTGTACCTCGTTGCCCGGTTCCTGCCGTTCATCAGTTTATCACCCGATTTGTTGATCTTTATTGGCTTCATTGGTGGAATTACTGCCCTTTTGGCCGCCTTGATAGCCCTTACCCAGAATGACCTGAAACGGATTTTAGCCTACTCCACCATCAGTCAATTGGGGTACATGTTTATGGCCTTGGGTTCGGGGCGATCTGACCTATCCGGAACCAGCCTTGTTACCTTTGCCATGGTGGCCGCCATGTTTCATCTTTTTACCCACGCCTTTTTCAAGGCACTTTTGTTTCTATCCGCAGGGAGTGTGATGCACTCCATGGGACATGTTGTCGACCTAAGGCGTTTGGGTGGTTTGAGGAGGGTGCTACCGCTAACCCATATTGCTTTCCTTTCGGGGTCCCTGGCGCTGGTTGGCCTTTTACCTTTTTCCGGATTCTGGAGCAAAGATGAAATCCTGGTTGCATTGGATGCGGCCTCCCATGGCCCCAATCGAACGATTTCCTACATTGTTCTCACCTGGATAGGCCTTATCACAGCGGGATTGACCGCATTTTACACTTTCCGGGCCTATTTTTTGGTGTTCTGGGGTGAGGTAAAAATCCCTATTGAAGTGCTTGCCCACGGAAATGGTGATCATGGACATTCGCACCCACAAGACAGTTATGATCCTCTCGCCGTGCTGTCCGATAAGACCGTGGCCCATGAATCCCCATGGATAATGACTCTTCCCCTGCTTGTTTTGATTCCCTTTGCCCTTGGGGTTGGTGGACTGTTTGGTCCCTCGCACACGATGTTTGATTTTTTGGCGGCAACCCCGGGGTATAGTGCATTTCATGGAGATTTTAGCACAAGCCATTGGGTGGCGTTCGCTTCCCAAGTATTTGGGTTGGGAGGTATCGGCCTTGCCTTCCTTATGTATGTATTGCACCCCAGATTGGCTGCCGTAACGAAAAAAGTTTCAGGATCGGTCTACAATCTGTCCTTGAATCGCTTTTATCTGGATGAATTGTTGACAATCCTGTTTGTCCGCTCGCTTCAGATCTTAAGTTGGTTAATCCAGGCTTTGGACAGGGAACTTTGGGACAAACTTGTCGATTCCGTGGCCCGGATCCCGGCATGGCTAGGTGACAAATTTCGACCTGTGCAAAACGGGCTTGTTCAGTTTTACGCCTTGGCGATGGCGTTGGGATTGACCATTTTCCTGGTATTCCTCGCCTTTGGGGATCGGCTTTTCCGCTAAGGATGCCGCTTAAGGACCACTCATGAAGGAAGCGCTTTTAGCCCTGATTGCCATACCTCTTTTTGGGGCATTGCTAACTGTATTTACGGCCAGGCATTGCCGTAATCGGGCCCGGACCATTGCCTTGACAGCAACTATTATGACGCTTGCAATAAGCGTTTGGTTGGTGGCGGTTGATTTTTGTGGTTGGGGTGGGCAACCTGGTTCGTATGCAGGGGAAACGCGCTTTCTGATCCTAGGAACCGGTGGCCCGGTTGACCCTTTACGGGGCATATCCTTTCATATCGGATTGGATGGCATTAGCCTGGGGATGATCTTCCTGACAGGCTTCCTTTTTCCTGCAGCCCTTTTCCTGACGGGTAAAGCCTCCCCTTTGAATGATTGGGGTTTTCTCGCCTGGTTTCAAGCTCTTCAGGGCCTTACTTTCGGGGCTTTCCTGTCACTGGACCTGGTTCTTTTTTATCTCTTCTTTGAGTTGACACTCATTCCCCTCTACTTCATGGTTGGGGGTTGGGGCGGGGGACTAAGGATTGAAGCCGCAACCAAACTTTTCCTTTACGGCTTAACGGGAAGCCTTTTCACATTAGGTGGAATTGTAGGTGTCAGTTTAGCTTTGGGTGGGATGGACAAGGGTTGTGATTTCTCCATTCCAAGGCTTGTTCTTGTAGCCCAGGATCGTGGCAAACCCATGGAAGCTTCCATGGAAAGGGTGGCCAAAGCAAAATCGGAAATGGAAAAAACCATGTCCGATAGGGAAAAAGATGCGGCTCGGGCCAGGTTTGACGAGGCGGAACATGACCTGTTTCAAAAACGCAAAGTGGAGGCACAGTGGTTCAATTGGCAAACCACCCTGTTTTTGATGCTCATGGCTGGCCTTGCGGTAAAGATTCCGATTATTCCTGTCCACTTTTGGCAACCCTTGGCGTATCGCGAGGCCCCAATTGCCCTAACGGTGGTTTTAAGTGCAGCTCTTGCCAAATTGGGCCTTTTTGGAGTGGTTCGAATCGTCCTTCCTTTGTTGCCTGATGCTTCCGTGAGGTTGGCCACTCCAGTCCTCGGGACTTTGGCAACCATCGGAATTTTGTACGGGGGATTGGCCGCTTTGGGCACCTCAAACCTTCGTTCGATGTTGGCATTCAGTAGTATCAGCCACTTGGGGTTCTGCCTTTTGGGTTTGGTTTCACTTAATGAAACCGGCCTCACCGGGGGTGTGCTTCAAATGATCAATCACGGCATTACCACGGGTGGGCTTTGGTTGCTTGCCCTTATCCTTCTGGAAAGGTTTCCCTCTCTGGAAATTCACACCTTTAGTGGCATGGGGAAGCGGTTCAAGGCGATGGGTGTCGTTGCGGTTTTGTTGGTGCTTTCCTCTGTGGGCCTGCCTGGCCTAAACAATTTTGTCGGGGAGGCTTTGTCCCTTTTGGGAATGTTTGCCCAGGGAGGGGAGGGACGCCAGCTTGCCGTCCTGGCAACCCTGGGTCTGATCCTGGGTGCCTGGTATATGCTTAATTTTTTGCTTAGAACTTTTTATGGTGATGAGCGGATACCAGCGACGGTTCAGGGTCGGATTCCCACCGACCTTACCGGTTGCGAAAAGATGGTCTTTACTTCAATCCTTGCCCTTTGTTTTTTGTTAGGCCTTTATCCCCAACCCGCCCTGAAAAGAATCTCGGCAGATACCCATCTTGTTGCCCGGGAATTGGGTGAAGCCAGGCGCCGTCAAATGGGTAACCCAATACCCGAAAACATCGGTTCCATGGTCCTCACCCATGGTTCTCCCAAGTCGGGCACGAATCAACCATCCGCACCCCAAACCCAAAAAGGGGGAGCCCGATAATGGATATGGACCTAACTCTTTCCAGTTCAAGTCCCAGCGATTTTCTCGCCTCGGTGGCCCCGGGATTCCCCGAATTTTTCCTTCTTGCCCTTGGGTCTCTTGTTTTCCTTGGTGGAACTTTCCGTCAGGATCGGCCACTTTGGGGTTGGATCAGTTTTTTTGGATTGGTGACTGCTTTGGCCTTGGCATTAAGACCTATTTTCCACTCCCCGATGGAAGGCAATGCCTACCATGGGCCACTGGTTTATGATGGGCTTTCCCAAACCCTTAGGCTGCTTACCTTTTTGTGTGGGGCCGGCTTGGTCCTTATGGGTTGGGAGGAAGGGGATTCCACCCATATAGCAGAGCGAAACGGGCTGATCCTTTTTGCAACCGCCGGGGCATCTTTGTGTGTGGCGGCAAACGACTTGGCGACCCTTTTCCTATCCCTTGAGTTGGTCAGCATACCAACCTATTTGATTCTTTTCCTGACTCGGGGGGACAAATTCGGGAGAGAATCAACCCTCAAATATTTCCTTTTAAGCATTTTTTCCTCGGCTATGATGCTTTTTGGATTTAGTTACCTTTATGGCATTACCGGATCTTTGCAGATTCCCGAAATTTTGGCGATATTGTCCCAAAGTAGCCTGAACCCTGTTCCCGAGGCGGTTCCTACTGCCCGTTTGGTGGGATTGGTAATGGTGGTGGCGGGGCTCGGTTTCAAGGTAACTGCTGTCCCATTTCACTTTTATGCACCTGATGTTTATCAGGGAACTAGCCATTTTGGGGCTTCCGTTTTGTCAACACTTCCCAAGATTGCCGGCTTTGCTGCCTTGGCAAGGCTTACTGGTCTCACCTTTGAAACCAATGGAGGCGTGTTTTTACCCTTCGAAAGCCAGTCCAGCTATCTCTTCTGGATTTTAGCCTCCGTTACCATGACCCTGGGTAATGTCATCGCCCTTTGGCAAACCAACCTGAGAAGGCTGTTTGCCTATTCAGGGATTGCCCACGCCGGCTACATGCTGGTTGCACTTTCCGTGGGGAAGGAGGTCGGTGCCACGGGAGCCTTGGCCGCATTGGTGGTATACCTCTGGGCCTATGTGGCCATGACCCTGGGTGTGTTTGCGATTTTCATTTACCTCGATAAAAAAGGCAAACATGTTGAAAAAGTGGAACACCTGAATGGGTTGGCAAAAACCGACCCGGTTGCCGGTGGAATCATGGTGGTTCTCCTCATGAGCCTGATTGGGCTTCCCTTGACAGCGGGGTTCATTGGCAAGTTGGCATTGGTGCAATGTGCCTTAAGAAGGGGACTTGAAAGTGCCATTACCGAAGCCCATCCCAATAGTGAATTAAGGCTCTTTTTTGGCCTCTCAATCATGATCCTTGTCAATGCGGCCATTGCCGGCTGGTATTACCTTCGCATGATTGGGGCCCTTTACCTGCGCAAGGGAAAAGATACACACCCATCCAACCGCCCTGTGGCCGCCTTGGTTACCGGGTTTGTCTGTGTGGTGGTTACTGTTGCCGTAGGGATATTGCCTGGCTTGGTGACTCGGGGAATAGGCGAGGTCCCATGGCATGGGATAAAGTCCAAAGCTGGGATGGCCAACCCCATGGATAAATCCCCCATGGAAAAACCACCCGGACATTAGCCCATGTCATCCTTGGGTCGCAAACCGTGGCCACCCGAGGAAATTTGGGCCAGATTTTCCCTGCCAATACCTTCCTCCGTTCAACCCATTCTTTCGGGTCAATCCCGTGCCTGGGTGTTCCGGGTTCAAACCCAATCGGGGGACTGGGCCCTCAAGGCTACTTGTCAAAGTTCCCAACAATTTCGATCTCGTTATTCGCAGCACGACCTGTTCAAAAAGGCAAATCTGTTTGATTCAGGAGACCTGCCGAAACCTCCGGTGATTTCCCTGGTTTACTACCTTGGATTTCTATGGGAATTGCTTCCATGGATCGTTGGGGAACATCTCACATGGAACCAAATGACCGATGGACATTGGACCGCCGCATCCGAATCGTTGGAACGGGTTCACCGTAGTTTGGCTTCGGCTGGGGGCCAATCGGTGCTTCCCTTTGCAAGATCCCGGGCGTTTCAAATCCGGTCTCAGGTGTTGCGAAACGCCAAGGCGGATGGGAGCAAAGGACAACCTCAATGGCCCTTGGTATTTGTTGTCCATCCAGCTTGGCAGAATGTACTTTCCTGTGTGAAAGAAGCGGTGGATTTGGCCATTTCCGATTTGAATCGAAGGGAAAAGGAGAAGGTTCGCCTTCAACCCATTCATGGCGACCCTCATCTTGGGAATTGGGTTTGGAAAGGACTCAAACCAAATGGGTTAATCGACTTCCTTTGTCCCATTGATCCTGCCGAAGCCGACCTGGCACGATTTGGAGGTAGCCATGATCCGGATTCCTTATCGAATATCACTCGTGTTTGCAGGGAATATAAGAAATCTGATGGGGTAGGCCCTGATCGAAAACTTGCCTTGGAGTTGGGATTTTCCGGTTTGATCTCCCGATTATTTCGGTGGAGACATTGGCTTGGGGAAGAACCAAATCCTGGAGAAAAGACCATTGGCAGGGTTTCAGGAATTGTTAGCCAGATTCCTGCCGCTTTTGCCTGGAGAAAACAATGGGGTTGACAGGAAAATGTTGCAAGGCGGGTACAAAAAAGCGGCCAGGGTTCCCCTGGCCGCTTCTGGACTATTGGCTGCAATCAAAAATACTAGCGTTTGCTGAACTGGAACGACTTGCGGGCACCCTTGCGACCGTATTTTTTCCGTTCCTTCATGCGGCCATCCCGGGTGAGAAAACCGGAATCACGAAGGCCACGCGCCATGGAATTGGCGGGATCTTCCACAACCGCCTCGGCCCCTTCCGAGGAAGCTACAGGGGCACCGGCACTTGCCAAACCGTACATTTTTTTGATTGCCCGGGCAAGGCCTTGGCCAACCGCTCCGGCTTGGCCGGTACCACCACCACCCTTGACATCGGCCACCACATCGATCCGACCACGAAGGTCGGTAACCAGAAGGGGCCCTTCGACAAAATAGCGATCCTTGTCTTCATGAAAGTAGGCGACAAAATCCTTGCCGTTGATTTCGATTTTGCCTGTTCCTGCGAAAATCCGAACACGGGCAACCGAGGTCTTGCGACGACCGGTACCCCGATAAAACTTGGTTTTGGTAACAGTGGAAGCCACGATCAATCTCTCCTGGACTTAAGCTTGGGGGGTAAGGGTACGGGGTTGTTGAGCTTGGTGCGGATGCGTTGCACCGGCAAACAGTTTAAGCTTGGTCATTTGTTGGCGTCCCAATCGGGTCCGGGGGACCATACGCCTTACGGCCTCCATCAGGATGTGTTCGGGCCTACGAACCATAAGGTCTTTGGCACGAACCCGTTTTTGACCACCAGGATAACCCGAATAGCTTTGATATTCCTTGGTTTCGAGTTTGCGCCCGGTGAATTTGACTTTGCTTGTGTTGATTACAACCACAAAATCCCCGGTGTCCACATGGGGGGTGTAATCCGCCCGATGTTTGCCACGAAGAATCGAGGCAATTTGGGTTGCCAAGCGGCCCACTACCAAATCGGAAGCATCAATGACCCACCATCCATGCTTCACTGAAGCCGGCTGGGCCATGGTTGTCGTCGTCATGAGAAACTACCCTTTGAAAAATCCGTAAGCTGCTAACATAGCAGAATATCAGGGCAGGTCAAGCTCTGGGAAAGATTCCCAAGGATTAGAACCCGATTTGATCCGGCTTGGCGTTTTTTTAAGAATGACCCGCAAAAAAGCATCCCCCAAGCACCACCCCTTAACGAAATTGGACCTGAAAAGCATAATGGTGAAAGCCACTGGTGCTATCAAGTTGGTCAATAATGCTAAGGAAGTATGCCTTTTCGCCCTCCCAAGGGATTTCTAGTTCCTGATTTTTGTCCCATTCAAATGCCTTGACAAGGTCCCCCTGGGCGTTGTGGAGCATGAAATAGGGCCTAAGTAAGGTCATTTGGGGTGCTTTTGGACCGGAAAGGACAAGTGACCGGCTTCCTTTAGGGCTAAAAAGGGCAAAAACATCGACATCTTTTGCAGGGGAAATCGAGCCTACAATCAGCTGATTGGGTAGGCATTTTTGGGCTTCTTCAAATCCCCCATTGGGTTCCTTTTCGTTTTGAATGGCCAATAGGGACTGCGTTAGTGCAAAGTCAAAGGGTTTGGGAGAGCCTTTGGATTGAAAACGCAATGTGGTTGGGGCAGGGGATCCCTCGGGCCATTGGAGCTCGATCTGGCTTTCTCCACCTTCCAATGGTTCCCGATTGGCGGGAGGGGCTGATTTCTCCTTTTGAACGATTTTCAGGGTAAGGGATTTCCCGTCCTTGGAAATGGCTTCGGCCTTCTCAACCGATTCAAGTGCCATACCCCTCAGGGTAAGTTTGGATTGGCCCTTTGGAAAGAAATTGGGGAGGGGCCATCGATCAGCCAAAAGGATTTTGGGCTCAACACCCTTTTTTGCGACCTCTTTTGGGTTTTGTGCTTCCACCCACAAAAGGGAACAAAAAACCGAAGCAATTGCCCCGAGAAACCAGGGTCTCATGCGAAAAGCTCGTGAATGTTGTCCCCTTGGTCCAAAATTTCAATGGGTCGACCATCCGGGCTGAATAATGGCTTCCTGGGGTCAATACCCAAAGCGTCAAAAATGGTGAAGGCAACATCCGCCGGGGAAACGGGTCTTTTGGCGGCAAAGCCACCTGTTTTATCTGTGGCCCCAATGACTTGACCGGGCAATACTCCGGCCCCGGCAAACCAAAGGGAGGCCGCTTGTCCCCAATGGTCCCGCCCCGCATCCTTGTTGACCTTGGGGGATCGACCAAATTCACCAAATACCGTAAGCAAGGTGTCCTCCATGAGGCCCCGTTGGCCAAGGTCCTCCATCAGAGCCGACAATCCCAAATCCAGGTCAGGAAGTTTTTTGTCCAGGCTTTGATAAATCTTGGCATGGTGATCCCAGCCACCATAATTGATGGTGGCAAAAGTCACACCCCGTTCCATGAGCCTTCTTGCCAAAAGGCAACTTTGGCCAAAGGTGGACTTGCCGTATCGTTCCCGAATTTTGTCCGATTCCTCTTCGATGGCAAAAGCCCTACGGGCCTCGGGGAAAAGAACCATGTTGGCGGCCCGTTTGTGGAATTCATCAAAAGTGGATAATTGATCGTTTTTATCCACCTTCCTGGCAAGGTCATCGACAGCACTTAACAATGTCTGGCGTCTTTTTTGTCCGTTGGAAGAGTCGGGCGTGGTGGGGCTAACATCCTCAACCTTATAGCCAGTTAGACTAGGATCACCGGTACGAAAGGATTCGTAACGGCCCCCGAGATAAGCACTTTTTCCCAATTCCCAGGTAAAGGACGGGTTTTTGGGAATGGAAACATAGGGGGGCAGGGTGCTGGTAAATCCTTTTTGGTGGGCAACCACCGCCCCGATTGCGGGATAGTCTCCAAAAGGGGTGCCAAACCGGCCAGAAAGGACCCAGTTGGTGGCCGTTTCGTGGTGGTCATTGTTATGGGAACCGGACCGGATAAGGGTTGCCTTGGCCAGGCTTTGGGCCAAAAGGGGCATTTTTTCGCTGAAACGGATGCCTGGCAAGGCGGTAGCAATGGAGGAATATTGCCCCTTGATCTCGGCGGGCGCATCCGGCTTGGGATCGAAGCTATCGTGATGGGAAAGGCCCCCACCCAAAAAAACAAGAATAGCCCGTTTCGCCCGGTTGCCCTTGGCGGTTGCCGACTGGGCTTGGCGGCTTAGGATTTCTGGCAAACCAAGTGCCCCCAAAGCTCCAGCGGTCAAAAAAGTTCGTCTCGATTGGGCGTCGGGATGAATGCGAATCATGAGTAAGTCCCCGAAGAAGTGTCCATTGGTTGGTTAATGTTGGAAGGCAAATTCCTTGGAGTTCAATAATGCCCATAAAAGGTCCGAAAGAACCACTTCCGGTTTGTTGGTCGCAAGTTCCTTTTCCAGAAGGAGGACCACTTTGGGATCCATGGGCCGGGTGAAAGCGGCCATGTGCAGATTTTTGGCGATTTCCAATGGTTCGGTTTTTTGGGAAAGAGCGGTTTGAATGGCCCCTTTGGCATGGCCAATTTTGATTTGGATTTCCCGGTTGTTCTGGAGGTGGAGAAGTTGGGGAAGGGTGACTTCCCCTTCCCTTTCACAAGCGCAAGCTGTAACCCGTTCAGACCTGCCAAAAACTTTTAGAAAATACGAAGGAAAGGTGGGATCAGGGATTTGCTGGGACCGTATTCCAACGGGATAGCCTGGAAAGTTGTCCGGGATGCAGGTAACCTGGCTGATGGCATCAAGTAATTGCTCGGCGGGAAGCCGTCTTGCCGGGAAGTGGGAAAAGAGTTTTTGGTCGTCGGCGTTGGTGATTAGAGTGGTGCTGGATTGCTGATACACTTTGGAAATCATGATGAACCGGATGATGTGTTTAAGGGACATTCCACCCTTGTCAAATTCTTTTGCCAGCAGATCAAATAGCTGGGGATCTACCGGGGGATTCGTTGCCCTAAGGTCATCAACAGGTTCGACCAACCCCCTCCCAAATAGTTCTTTCCAGATGCGATTTGACATTCCCTGGGCCATCTGATTGCGGGCCGGGCCAGTCATCCACTGTGCCAAGGCCAACCTGGGGTCTACCTCTTTACCCAATGGGGAAAGGGTGCGATCCAGGGGGCGAGGTGCAAGAAATTGACCTGTACGGGGTTGGTTGGTGCCCGGCCGTGATTCCGGTTTTACCTCAATCAATCGGGATACACCCTTTTCCGGTTCTTTTCTTTCCAATTTCAACCGGGAAAAGTACCCTGCATAGTGGTAATAGTCGTCTTGGGTGTAACGCTCCAAAGGATGATTATGGCATTGGGCGCAACCAATCCGAATTCCCAAAAAAGCCTGGGCGGTCGAAGCGGCCACTTCGGACCTTGTTGGGTCCTGGTTTTCACCCACCGTCACAAGGAAATACCCAACCGCAGGAGAATCAACAACCGAACCGGATGCCGTCAGGATTTGCCTTGTCAGTTGGTCCCAGGGGGTATCAAGGGCGACCTTTTCCCTTAACCAGGTATGGAAAGACCTGACGCCCTGGATGCCCCGGACATCGTGGTCGCGTTCCTTGCGATTTTGGAGGAGGTCTGCCAAAAAAAGAGTCCACTTGTCTACAAATGCGGAACTTGCCAGGAGGCGGTCCAAATAGGCCAGCCGGCGATTTGGGGACTTGTCCTCAAAAAACAAACGAACCTGTTCCTTGGTTGGGAGGAGGCCCGTGGCATCAATTGTCGAACGGCGCAAATAGGTGAAATCATCACAAGCAGGCGAAGGGGGCAATCCTAGCGAACTTTGGTTGGCTCCAAGGATTTGGTCTATGGGATGTTGGTTGGCAAGTGTGGATAAACCAGAGGGTTTATTCTCCCGGTAGGGAACCCTTACCGAGGCAGTTGCTACCTCGGTTCCAAACGAAGCACGAACGGCAGTGATGCCTGGGCGGATCGACCTGGTTTGACCTGAGAGGGTGCACTCCAACATTCCACTATCATTGGAATCGAAACGGCACAACCAGGTTACATCTGACTCAGTTCCATCCGTGTAACGGGCCTTGGCGGAAAAGGAGAGGTCTTGCCCCTTTTCCATAATGACCGAGGTGGGGAAAATGGCCAAGGATTGGAGCGGAGCCTCTTTAGGGTCAGGCCCGGGCATTCCCCCGGCAATCCAGCGGGATAAAACTCCATAGGGACGCGAGCTTTGGGGAAAAAGTTTGCCCCCTTCATGGGGTGTGAGCCCTATTGCCTTGCGAAGGATTAGGCTTTCATTGGGAAAGGAGCGGTTTGCTCGCCTTGCCATGAACTCCTTGGAGAGCCAGGTGTGATCCTGATCAGGGGCAAAACCGCGCAAGGACAGTCGAAATCCATTTTGCCCGGATCCTTTGCCATGACAAGCGCCTTGATTGCACCCAAACCTGGTCAAAATCGGGAGGATTTCACGGGAAAACGAAGGGACCTCCTCTGCCCGGACAAACCCGCCAAAGCCCATTGCAATTAAAAGACAAAGAAACCGAAAGCGCATAGGGGGAATTCCAGGGAGGGAAACAGGTGCAAAATCGGTGGGGAGGATACCTTTCAGGATAGCCTGGATGGGGCGTTATTGCAATAAATTCGGTTTGTCCCCTCTTGGATGAAATGCTCTATGGATGGATTTTAGGCGTTCCCTATCCACATGGGTGTAGCGTTGGGTGGTTGTGATGCTCGAGTGTCCAAGCATTTCCTGCACCGCCCTTAGGTCCGCCCCTCCGCTCAAAAGGTGGGTAGCAAAGCTGTGCCTTAGGGTATGGGTGCTTACCTTGTGGTTAAAGCCAAGTGCCCTGACATGGCGTTTGACAACATACCATATTTGGGCCCGGTTGAGGGGTTGCCCCGAGGTTGTCGCAAAAAGGGTGGTATTGGACCCTGGTTGAAGGATGAGGCCTGGTCGTGCGTGGGAAAGGTAGTCTTGAATGGCCTGAATTGCAGGGCGCCCCAGAAGCACCAGCCTCTGTTTCGAACCCTTGCCGGTGCAACGACACCATGCTTCTCCGAAATGGATGTCCCGAAACTTAAGCCCGCAAACCTCGGAAGCCCGGCACCCGGTGGCGTAAAGCGTTTCCAAAAGGGCCCGATCCCTCAGGTAATGGCGATGGGTAGGATCGGGACCGTTAAGGAGGCGGTGGACCGATTCCGGACTAAGAACCTGTGGAATTTTGTGCCAAAGGCCAGGGGACGCCAACAAATGAACCGCACTGTCCCCGACCTTTTCTTCCAGTTTGAGGAACCGATAAAAACCACGAAGGGCCGCCAAATTGCGTGCCACCGAAGGCGGGGCAAGGTCAAGGGATTTGAGGTGTTCCAAATAGCTTGAAAAATCATCAAGGGTTGGGGTCAAATGATTACGAAGGCCCGTTTCGGTAACCCAATCGGTGAAGTGGTTTAGGTCCCTTTGATAGGCGGAAAGGGTGTTGGGGCTCAATCCTCGTTCCGAGGTTAAGTAGGCCCGAAACGAACGAATATCCGAATCAAGTTCCATTAGGCCATTGGGGATGGCCCTTTTTTTGATCGGTGCCAACAATTGGGGTGGTTTGGCGGGAAACTTGGGAACGATTTTAGGCCGGATGTTTTTCCGGGTGGAGCCAGATAAAGCTTTTTCCGAGTCGGCCGCCATAATTCCCTGCCGAAATCCTGATTAAACCACGGGTGTCCTTGCAAGCATCGATCGCCCGAACGGTTGCCCGTTGGATGGTGGCTACATCCTGACCATTGAGTATCAATTCCATGATCGACACCACCCCATTGGGAACTTTGGATTGATCCCCCAACTTGGTTTTAAGGGTTGGGCAAAAGGCCTCATAAGTGCTAGCAATGGCAAATTTATAGCTTGAACCGGCCTTTGACCCACTTGAGGCAAGTCCACCCGGGAAAGGGGCAATAACCCCCGGTTCAAGCATGGCAGCTTCGTGGGCCCGCTCCGCAGCCAAAAGGGCGGAATCGACGGAATCCCCCATAAACCAAAGATTGCCACCCATTACCCCATCCCGGTAGCCGAAGCGGCGGTCAAGAATGAATTCTCCCCCGAGAATGGGCACTACCCATACTTTGCGACCATGGCGAACATCGCGGAATTGATGACGGTCCCCAAAGTAGGCTAATTTTCTCCCCAAAGGGACCCAGTCGCCGTCCTGAACCGGGGAAAAACAGGAGGCGGTGGCACAGGTAAGGACATTTTGGGAAACCCGAACCAAAAGAGACCTACCCAAAGCCTCCACCCGGTCCTTGCGAAAACGGGGAACATGAAACTGGACCAAGGCCCCGGGGCGACCATCAGGGGTTTGGTACGATTCGTCTCCACCGGGGCCGACATACCGGTCAAGGGCGGCTTCGCAGTCACAAAGGATCGAGCTTGCGGCGTTCCCGGTGCTGGCCAAAACGGCAATATCAAGCCATTTTCGGTCCCGGGCGGTGATAAGCACCTCGGCGAAAATACTGCGAAAACCTTCTGCGTAGGTATCCTCGATTTCGGCAGCCATGGATTGTGATGTCCTTTGCTTAGGGGCCTTTTCGACCAAGGCCCAAGTGGCTCGTTTTTTCAGTCATGATTTTGTCCATGAACATATCGTGGGAGGCCGTTGGGATTTCCGGGAAAAGTTGGCATTCAAAGGCCAGGGCGATAAAAGGGGTGTCTTTGCGGGCGTGTTCAAGCAGTTTGTCATAATAGCCAAAACCATGCCCCATCCGGGCTCCGCGACGATCAAAAGCCACCCCGGGTACCACGATCAGGTCGATTTCCTGGACATCGACCCGGTATTCGGGCAAATCACGAAGTACCGCTTTGGGTTCAAGAATCTTGTACATGCCAACGGTTAGGTCATCCATGGACCTCAGGTGGAAGAGTTGGAGGAACCCATCCACGCAGTAGGGCACAACGATTTTTTTGGTGGATAAAAGGGCGGATGGAATAAAATGTCGGGTCCGCACCTCGCTACGAGCATCCAGGTACCACAGAATGGTATTGGCTTTTTGGTATTCTTCCGAGGCCACCAAAGTCTGGCAAATGCCCAAACTAAGGCCATCCTTTTCCGGTAATTCATTGCGAAGCCGATGGGCTTCCTCACGGATGACTTTTTTTTTGGCTTGGAACTCGGCCAGGTTTGTGGTTGACATGTTGGTTTTTTCCCCGATGGATCCGATGGGGCCCCGTGAAAGGCAAAAAAATTGAAATTGGGTGACCTATGGACTCATTTCATCAATGGCCCAAGGATTGTGAAGCCCTTTTAGACCAAAAATGTGGTTTGGCTGCTCCTTTTACCGGAAAAACCGTTGAAGTTGGGGGATTTTTTTAAGATTTTCCTTTTTTTAACTTGAGATCCGCCCCCTTCACAGGTGTTAATGGAGGGTACGGAGAAATGTAATGAAACGATTCTGGAAGCAATTTTGCCTGTTTGTATTGGCGGGTACTCTTTTGGAAGGGTGCCAAAATACTGGTAATTCCACCAACCGTACCACCAAAAAACCATTTGGGCAAAGATTATTTGGAACCCTTGGAGACCCCGCTCGTCCAGCAACAACTCCTGGAAATGGATCCGCCAGGGGCTTGCCTAATGGAGTCCCAAACGGGTCGGTGCTGACGCCTCCTCCCGGTGCCACTATACTGGATGCAAACGGGCAACCCTTGCCCCCGGGTCTTGCCCCACCTCCGGGGACCGTTGTCCCGGCCAATACCTTTGGCGTACCGGGTAACCCATCCCTACCGTTGACCACAAACCCCCCTTCCGGTGGTAGCATTGAGGCCGGGACTCCCTTGAGCCCTCCTCCCTTTGGGGCCTTACCCCCTCTTCCGCCGACGGTGACAACCAACCCGGCCCCATCGCCCACCGGGCCGATCCAGTCCCAATCCAAAAGGATATCCAATGAGGAGATGCATAATGCGGTTCGGTTGGGAATTCCTGAAACCCCACTAAATGAGGCGATTCCAAAAACAAAAATCGAAAAATCGGACAATGTGGCTGGAGCCCAGGTGCCTCAGGTTTCCGGTATCCCTTCTCCGTTGGATATTCCCCGATTTGTAAAAGTGAAAAATGGTTTAGCCTTTGGGCGACAACCCTTTCCGGATGGCATCGTTTGGCTAAGGCAGGCTGGGTTCAAAAAGGTGATCCATATCGCCGGGTCATCGGAGTTGGATGATGCCGCCCAAAGGCTTTTTGAGCAGGAGGGCATTCAGTACATTCGTCTGGAAATCCTACCTGAAAAATTTGATCAGGCTTTGGTAAACCGGTTTGCCGGGACCTTTGTCGATGCCGAAAAAAACCCTGTTTTCATTTATGACCGGGATGGCTCCCGCCTTGGTTCCCTTTGGATGGCCCATCGGGTTTTGAACGAAAAGAGTACCCTTGGCCAAGCCAAATCCGAGGCGGAAACGGTTGGTTTTCATTATGAAAAAACCGCAACCAATGACCCCGTTCGCAAGGCCTTGGACAAGCTCCTGTCTGCCTTTTAATATCACCCGATTTCATTAAATACAAACCGAGTCGTTTTTCGGCCAACAAATCGTTTTGGGCAGGAGGGGTCCATGCAGGAGCAACGGCTTCCCCGGGTTTTGGGTTTGATTTCTGCCTCAAGCATGGTCGCAGGATGTGTAATCGGTTCCGGGGTTTTTCGAAAGGCACCTATTCTTGCCCAAAATCTCCCGGACCTATTTTGGATCATCTCTGTTTGGATTCTGGGTGGTTTCTTTGCTTTTCTGGGGGGTCTCTGTTTTGCCGAATCTGTATCCCGTTTGCCCCAGGCGGGGGGGAATCATGGCATCCTGACGGTAGCGTATGGTCCCATGTGGGGATTCCTTTGGGGATGGACCGATTTTTGGATCATTCGGTCCGCTTCGATTGCGGCCCTGGTTTCCATTTTTGTCGATGCATTTGCCGATCTATTACCGACCGGCGGTCAGTCCATGGGAGGATTGGCGCGGGTGGTTTTGGGGAGTTTTATCCTCATGGGGCTTGGGGGAATACAACTTTTTGGGATTGCTTTAGGCGCAAGATTGATGGTCGGGATAACCGCAATCAAGATTTTGTTTTTGTTGGTATTGGCAACACTTCCCTGGTTGGGATTGTGGTTTCCTGAGGGTGCATCCCAAATCACCAATCTAACGACCCAAGCCGGGGGGCAACCTACCGGTTTCTACGCCCGTTTAGGGGGTTTGGGGACAGCTCTATTGGCGGTCCTTTGGGCCTACCATGGCTGGGGCAACATCGCCCCCATTTCCGAGGAGATTAAGGACCCCAAGAGCAACATTCCAAAAGCCCTATTTCTCGGCATTGCCATCGTCACCGGCCTCTACATTCTGGTAAATCTCGGCTATCACCTGGTTATGCCGATGGCGGAAATGGCATCAATTGCTCACCACAAAGCGGTGGCTACCGAGGTTTTTCACAAGTTGTTGGGTGCCCCTGGGGTCACTCTTGCCAGCTTGGCCATCCTTTGCTCGGTTTTGGGTTCGTTATCTGGCAATCTTCTTGCCGGCCCCCGGTTGCCTTTTGCCATGGCAAGGTCCGGCCAGGCACCCCATTTTTTGGCACAGCTGCACCCGGTTTATAGAACGCCCATTTGGTCTACGGTGGCTCTTGTCAGTTGGTCGGTGAGCCTTTTATGGTTGGGGCTATACCTAACCACTTTGGGAGAAATATCCCTTTTGGGATGGGTCAAAATACCCATGGAAGCCTCCGCGGATTTGTTCGATTGGTTGACCAATTTTGCCATGTTTGGCTCAATTCTTTTTGAATCAATGGGAGTGGTATCCGTCCTCATGTTAAGGCGGAGGGCCGGATCCTGGAACGGGTATCGATGCCCATGGGTCCCGCTAATCCCCTTGGTGTATCTGATTTTGCCGGTCTTTTTGTTCTTCAATATGGTTCAAAAACAATCGAGTGAGGCGGTTATGGGGATTCTGTTTTCATTGGCCGGAATGATAACTTACCTTGTCTTTTACAGGGGAAAAGGGCGGGTTGTGGAAATGGCCCACTGAACCCCTGTCAAGAAAATCGGTTAGGCCCCCTGGCCACCCAAATCGGCAAGGCCATTGTAAAAGGAGTGGGCAATTACCGGAGTCCCGGCACCTCTTAACAGAAACGCAATTCCCAACAAAGCTCCTGAAGCTGCCCGAAACAGGAAAACTTGCTTTTCCTGGGGGGTTTGGGGTGGGCCATGGTGGTGGGCTATCGAAAAGAGCAAAGCACTCAGGATGGTTGCAAAAAGGGCAGAAACAATCGTTCCGGTTCGGAAATAAAGTAGGACCTCATAGAAGATCCCCAATAAGAGGATTCGAAAAACCCCTTCCTCATAGACTGCCGCACCCAATAGGGAAACGGATTTTACGGCTTGTTCCTGGGTCATAAGGGCCAATTCAGGAATCAATCGGCTCCAGAGCCTGGCGGCCACCCATAGGATCAAGGCCACTCCAAAGCCTTCCAAAACCATGCCGGGAAGTTCTCCCAGGGAGAGGAAAAACCCCGGTTGATAATGGGCAAGGAATTTCCAAATCAGGGCTCCGATAATGAGCGCGGTAGGAAACCACTCCCCTCCGGGAATGAGGTCCCCACACCACAACTTCAGGCGGCCATCCAATTCCCCCGAAGCGTTGACCCCTGCCGTGAGGTGGAAATAGTGTTTCAACCCTTCATAAAGGCTAAGTAAACCACCCACCACCATAAGGTCGGCCAATGGCGACCGCCCGAAGGGTTTGGCGCCATGGATTTGAGGGGTGTGGCTCATGATTTGTTTCCACCCAGGCTCAATTGGGCAATTTTTTGACGCAAATTGGCCAGCGGAAGATCCCTGATCAAGGAGTGGTCCTTTGGACCCAAAGTCACCGTGGCCAGTTCATTACCCATTGGGGAAGGCCTCCCCCATCGTAAGGCACGAAAACTAGGGTGACTGGAGGGGTTTCCAAAAACCAACAGGGTTCCCATGATGGAATGATCCACAGGAATCCACTCGGAAGCGAACGGGTGGTTGCATTTTCCGAAAGGATCAGGTTTTGTGGATTGGCAAAAGGCCCATGGACCTTGAGGGCTGCCCTTTGTTTTCAAGGGGAACCAATTTTCCTTTGGGTTGGGGCTTTCAATAGGGGCCGGGTGGGGTTTTAAAGCGTCAAAGGCAGCCTTATGCATGGCCCAAACGCCCTCAGCAAAGGCGTCCAGAGTTGCCATCCAGGCCCTGACCAACGGGGTGCGGTCGGTTAGGGGAACCCGTTCCCAAGGCAAAAGCCATAGCCCCAGGAATCCCGATTGTTGGCTAAACCGGACAATGGAGGCTGCCAGGGCGGAACGAGCGCCATCATCGATTGAATGGAACGGTGTATCAGCCAATTGGATTAATTCAAAATAGCTTTGGGCTCTTTGGTGCCAAAGGCAAATTTTATCCCAAAGGGGCAGGAGGATTGTTTCCAGGGCAGCAGCCAGGGGATCCAATATTTCCTGGTTGGTGGGAAAGGATGGGATCAATCTTAATGCCGCATCCGCCACCTGAACAATTTTGGAGAATTCAGAAGGCTCTAAAATAACCTCGATTTCCGGGGCCCCGGATTCCGCACGGGCTTGCCAACCCTTTAGTTCATTGGTAAGAGCCAGCCCTTTTTGGACGAGGTGGGTTTTCCGCCAGGAAAACGGTTGGTTTGTTCCAGGAAAGGGCTGGGTTTCCACGCCGGGTGGCAATCGTTCCAAGTCGGTTTTGGAAGCCAACTTGGCCAATTTCTCCAAGGGCAAGAGGGGCCTATCCAAAAGGGAAATTTGGAAGCGAAGGTCACGAATCCGGTCCAAAAGCAGCCCTGGATTAACCACCTTCTCCTCCCCAAAATCCAAGCAGAATCGACCACCCTTCCTTATCGGAAAAGGAAAGATGTGACCTTTAGGATTTTGAGGGTTTGGTTAAATGGGATGGTTGGAGGGGGAGTGACGGGGCAAAGGCGATTGGGATTTGGCCTTCGTTTCCTCAAATCTTCGGGCAAGCGTTTGGAGGATTCTTAAAATGGCACCAAGGAGTTAGTTCAAAATGTCTATTTCGACGGATAAATCCAAATCGAAGGTTGGCGAAGGCATAAGAGTCCTGGTTGTTGATGATGACAAAGCCCATGCCGAGGTGGTTGCGGAAAGTTTGGAACGGGTTGGTTATGAAACAGACCGGGTTAACAGTGGTGCCGCCGCCTTCAAAAAGTTGGAAAGTGAACCATTTGACATCATCGTCACGGACCTAAGGCTTGGTGACACCGATGGTTTGGTAGTGTTACAGGCTAGCAAGGCCCATAATCCGGATTCAGAAGTGGTGGTTATTACCGGCCATGCCGATGTGCGAACGGCCGTGGATGCCATTAAACAGGGTGCGGCGCATTATCTCACCAAACCGCTCGACATGGGCGAGTTGCGATCGGTTTTGGAACGGGCCAGTGAAAAGGTTCGTTTGGCCCAGGTAAACAGCGATCTTCATCGGCAGTTGGATGAAAAATTCGGCTTTGAAGGGGTGGTAGGGTCCAGCCCTAAAATGCACGATCTCATCGCTAAACTGCGTCATATCGCTCCCACCCAAGCTACCGTCCTTATCCAGGGGGAGACAGGAACCGGCAAGGAACTGGTTGCCAAGGCCCTTCATAATAACAGCCCCCGCCGAGCCAAACCTTTTGTGGCAATGAACTGTACTGCATTAAATGAAAACCTTTTGGATGATGAATTGTTTGGTCATGATGCCGGGGCGTTTACGGGTGCGGAAAAACTCCGGAAAGGGCGGTTTGAGTACGCCAATGGCGGAACACTTTTCCTGGACGAGATTGGCGATATGCCCATGCTTCTCCAGGCCAAGCTTCTCCGGGTCCTGGAAAATAACGAAATCACCCGCATTGGGTCGAATGAATCAATGAAAGTAAATGTTCGGGTTGTCTCGGCGACTCACAGGGACCTGGACCAGGCTGTGAATGATGGCAAGTTTCGCCAAGACCTTTATTTTCGCCTGAACAGGCTCAAAGTGCGCATTCCCCCTTTGCGGGAACGCCGTGAGGACATTCCTCTTTTGGCCACCCACTTTATGAAGGAATTCAATCAGCATCACGGCAAGCAAGGTGGGTCCATTTCGGAGGCGGTTCGCCGGGCGATGACTACCTACGATTGGCCGGGGAATGTTCGGGAATTGCGCAATTTTGTTGAGAGCATGGTTGTTTTGGACAGAGACGGGATCCTGGGGGTGGAGGATGTCCAGGAGGGGGAGGTCCTAAACCGGATTCCTTCTGCCCAGTTGGTTCATCATGGACCGGATGGCCTGATTGGTAGACCCCTTAGCGAAGTGGAACGCTATTACATCGAACAGGCACTTACCTTGATGCAGGGCAATCGCGAGGAGGCGGCAAAGGCACTTGGTATCGGTGAACGAACCCTTTACCGGGTGATTCAGGATTGGAAACTTCAAGACAGAATCAAGGAGGCCCTGGCCCAGGGGGGTGGGGATTTGGCCAAGGCAGCCGTAATCCTTGAGATGACGCTTGCCACCCTTCAAAGGAAGATGAAAAAAATGGCAATGCTCGATGAGGACATGGACGAGTGAGTGAAGTATTGTCCGGTGAGTGTGTGATCGAAAGGGTGCCTCGACGACCCATTCATCGCCTTGATGCCCTTACCATTGCCCAAATCGCGGCTGGTGAGGTGGTGGAACGGCCAGGCAGTGTTGTCCGCGAATTGGTGGAAAACGCTGTGGATGCCGGTGCCAAGCGTATTGAAGTGGATTTTGAACAGGGAGGTATTGAACTCATTCGCATTGTGGATGATGGACACGGCATTACCCGGGAGGAAATTGCCCTGGCCCTCACCTCTCATGCGACATCAAAACTCTCTAAAAGTGAGGATTTGGACCAGATCCAAACCCTTGGCTTTCGGGGGGAAGCTTTGGCGAGTATCGGTAGTGTTTCCCGGACCCTTCTTCAAACCAGAACTGCTGACCAGACAGTAGGGGCCCAAGCCTCCTGTGATGGTGGCGTTTTGGGTCCGATCACCCCGTGGACCGGGCCCCAAGGTACCCGGATTGAGGTCAGAAATCTCTTTCATAACACCCCTGCCCGGCGCAAGTTTCTCAAAGCCCAATCCGCCGAAACCACCTTTTTGATAGAAACAGTTCAACGGTTGATGCTCGCCCTTTCAAGGTTGGGTGCCATGGCACCCCATTTGGTGGTCCGTAACCAGGGCAAGGTGGCTTTGGAATGTCCCTCTGGAGCAATGCTCCGTGAACGGGCCGAGATCCTTTGGGGTGTCGAGGTTGCATCCGACCTTCTGGAGCTTGAAGCCAAGGGCCCAGGCATTAAACTCACTGGGGTCATTGGTAACAATCGCCTGGACCGGGCCACCAGCAAGTTTCAGCATTTTCTCGTGAATGGAAGGTGGATTCGCGACAAAAGTTTAAATCATGCCCTTATGGAGGGATTTCGCGGTTTGATCATGGTGGGTCGATTCCCGGTTGGTATTTTGATTTTGGAAGTTGAACCAGGCTTGGTCGATGTCAATGTTCACCCGGCAAAAGCCGAGGTTCGCTTCCGGGATTCGCAAGTCGTCCATCATTTGGTCTTCAAAGCAGTTCGGGAAAGGCTTCGTCGGGAAAATATCCATCCCACTCTTACCATGACAACCAGCTTGGCAGGGACAAAAAGCCTTCCCATGGGGTTGGGGGCGGCGGCCTTTTCGCCCCTATTGTTTACACAGCAAAACCAATGGCAAGATTTAGGTTCCTTTGGCCCTCCTGATGAGCATCCATTGGCGTTAAAACCGCCAGTAAGACCCGCCCCTGGTTTGGATTTCCCAAAGGAATTCCCTCGGGGGCTTGGACCACCCTCCTTGCATGAAATTGCAAGTAATCTTTCTCCAAAAATTGAACCGTTAGCCGCTTGGGAAAATGGATTACCAACCGAATCAAGGGTTTCAGAGCCACATGGGGTTTCCAATCCAAATCCAACCCCCAACCAACCCAACCCCAAGAACCTATTTCCCGCAAACCATGCTCTGGGTCGGTTTGTTCAGGTTTTCGACTCTTATTTGATCGTTGAAATTGAGAAAGGGGTCATGGTTATTGACCAGCACGCCTTACACGAACGCATTCTCTTCGATCAGATCAGGAAAAGATTGGAATTGGGAGCTTTGCCCATGCAAAAACTTCTCATTCCCGAGGTGGTGGAGTTTCAATCGGGCCAGGCCCAGGCAATTCTTGACCAAAAAACAGCGTGGGAAAAACTCGGTTTTGAAATCGAATCATTTGGCGGAGGTGCAATTGCCCTTGGGGGGTTTCCGGTGGTTTTGGCCCATCGGTCCCCCTCTGCGGTTTTTCAAAATTTGGCCGAGAAATTACTTCAAAATGATTTGCTACCAACCCGGGAAGAGATGCTCCATTCGCTTTTGGCTATGATTGCCTGTCATAGTGCCGTTAGGGCCAATGAACGCCTTACCCCACTCCAGATGGAGGCGTTGGTGGAACAGAGGCAACTAGCCTTGGATCCCAACCATTGCCCCCATGGCCGACCAACTGCCCTCCTATTATCAAGGCAAGACCTTGAGAAACAGTTTGGAAGGATTTAAGGAAAAGAATGGGTCTGTCTGGCTCAAACCCGTCCAAAGGTTACGGGTTTTGTGGGTAACCGGATTGGATAAACTACCCGGGCCCGTTAGGATGAATTCATAATAGCCTCTACTTTTTTAAACCTCTCAACGGGGGATTATCTGATGCAAATGTGGCTTCGGTTGGTGGGCATTTTTTCGCTTTCTCTGCTAACCTTGTTAGGCTCGGTTTGGACTCCGGAACGGATTTCTGCCGAGGATTCCCCAGAATTTGTTGTTTTTCAGGAGGAAACCAAAAAGGGGGACCTGAAAAAAGATCTGGAAACCAAAAAGGGAGATCCGAAGAAGGATTTGGAAAAGAAAAAAGAGCCGGACCCAAAAAAAGATTCCGGATCTGATGGGACCATGAAGAAAAAGGTCATCAGCTCCAAAAAAGAGAAAGCGGAAGTGCCCAAGAACCCCTATGTGAAAATCAATACCATAGTGGGCAAGGTGAGCAAATACGATGATAGCAGCAATAGCCTCACTGTGAAAGTACCTATTCCCGTTTTCAATGGGAAAAAATTCGAGCCCAAGGAAATGGATGTAAAGGCACTTTTAACGGATGATGTGAAAATCCGTGTCCTCATTCCACCCTCAAAGTATGATGATAAAGGCCGCAAGAAATCCTACACCAACAAAGAACTTATGGAGTTGAAAGGGGAGGACAAACGAACGCCCGGTTATCCCGGAGATACGGATGAATTGCAGCCTAACGCCGTGGTCAAGGTAGAATTGGTCCGAACCAAGGAAGACTATGCCAAATTAAAACGCAGCAAAAAAGATGATCCGGCCAACGAATTGGCAAGCACCAATTTGATCATTGTGATCTCGCCTCCCCCCTCCAACTAGCCGACCGCAATGCTGTACAGAATCAACGACCGATTCCGTTTTCACCCAACCTCTGGAATTGCGCCTCAATAAACACTTTGATTCGGGGCCAGGTTAATATTTTGCCGAGGCTGAGTTGTTGCCCTTGCCGGTAGCTCGCAGGGCGGCTTCGGCCCCGTCTAACATAAATCGCAAGTCGCTAGCCACCGCCACAAACCTCCATCCTTGTTCAAGGCGCATTTTCCCTTCCTCGGGGGTCATGGCATGAAATCCAGGAGCAATCCCGTGTCGCTGGCAAGCTTCGAGAATGGTTTGGTGAACACGGGCCATTTCTTCACCGCTTGGGGATTTGCCATCCGGGGTGCGGTAGCTGGCCGCCAAATCGTTTGGCCCCACAAATAGCGCATCAAAGCCCCCTACGGAGAGAATGGCGTCGATATTTTCCACGGCGATTCTGTGCTCACATTGCAGGACGATGAGGATCTCCCTATTGGCCCTTGCATTATACTCCGCTGAGGAAGTTTGAAAGTTGAGGGCATGGAGGCTTCCTCCTACGGAACGGTCTCCCTCGGGGGGATAAAGGCACGCTTTAACTGCTGCTTTAGCCTCTTCGACACTATTAACCATGGGCACCACAACGCCTTGGGCACCAATGTCCAATACCCTTTTGATGTGATCATGTCGGTTGCTGGGAACCCGTGCCAAGGCAATACAGCCTTGGTCCGCACAGGTGGCAAATATGGATGCGGCATTTTCCAAATCGGCCTGGCTATGTTCCAAATCAAGGGTTAACCAGTCGAAACCGAGGCGTGAGAGAAACCTGGCACTGGTCCAGTTGGCCAATGATAGCCAAGTGCCCACAGTAGGTTTTCCTTCGGCAAGGGTTGCTTTGGTCTGGTTTTGGCGCATCTACATATCCTCAAAAATGTCATCTGGAAAGGGATCGTCCCTATTATCAAACGACTCCAGGTCCCTATCCGTCCACCCAAAATGGTGTGCTAATTCGTGAATTACCGTTTTTCGTATTTCAATCTTCAGGATTTTGGGGTCGGGAAACGCATTTTCAAGGGGGCCCTGAAATAAAATCAGCCGATGAGGAGAATCACCGATGTCGATGGTATCACCCCCCCATGGGTGGCCCGCCTCAAAGGGTACGAAAAGGCCAAAGAGGGTGTCCCCTTTTTCGATATTGGCCTTTGAAAAACCGGCATGGTGCAAGCATTCTTTATCGGGCCACTGTTCGACATCCACCACCACATTGTCGAGGTGGCTCCGGAAAGATTCAGGAAGGCGGTCCATAACCCGACTTACCATTCGGCAAAATGTGTTCTCTTTCACATGTAAGTACCCAAATGGGGGAAAAAACGGCCAACTCCCCATAGAGAAGATAAGAAAAAATGGAACAGGGAAAGGGTATATACCCTGAGTTCCCATCTCCATGACTTTTTTCGGGAAGGAAATCCATGACCGAACCGGATTGGGTGAAATCAATTAGAACCACCTGTTCCCGGCATGTTGTCGGGCAAGACAAGGCCGTTGAACGCCTATTGCTTGCGGTTGCCTGTCGTGGCCATGTGCTTTTGGAGGGAGTCCCGGGTTTGGCAAAAACCCGTTTAGCTTCGGCATTTGCGAAAAGTTTGGGCCTTGGTTTTCAACGCATCTCCTTTACCTCGGACATGCTTCCCGGGGACATTTTGGGGGGCCCGGTTTACCATCCCGGTACAGGGGAATTCCGACTTCGCAAGGGACCCCTTTTTCATCCGGTGATCCTTGCCGATGAATTCAATCGTGCACCCCCCAGAACCCATTCCGCCCTTTTGGAAGCGATGCAGGAACAGCAGGTCACACTTGGGGAGGAAACACTTTCCCTGGGGGATCCCTTCCTGGTGATAGCTACCCAAAACCCGATTGAAACCGAGGGGGTTTACCCTCTTCCTGAGGCGGAATTGGATCGGTTCCTTTTTCGGGTGGTCATGGTGTACCCCAATCGGGGGGAAGAATTAAATATCCTGAGGGACCACAGTAACATCGGTCAACCGCTTGCAGAATCGGAAGGGATTGATCCGGAGGTGCTTTCGAAACTGCCCCGAATGGTGGACCAGATCCATGCTTCGTCTGCCATACAAGGGTATATTGTCGATCTGGTTCGTGCCACTCGTCAACCCGGCCTGGTTCCCGCATTATCACTATACGAGGGGTTGGTTCGATTGGGAGCATCCCCAAGGGCTGGGGTCATGCTTCTTCAGGCATCACGGTCCCATGCCCTGATTCGTGGCATGGATCATGTTTTGCCCGAGGATGTGCAAGCCGTTTTCGAGGATGTCCTAGGCCACCGACTTTTGCTGGACTGGCGTGCGGCTGAAAAGGGTTTGACGGTTTCCAGGTTTCTGGGGGAAATTGCCTGTTCTGTTAGTGTTGTTTGATGGTTAAACGGTGTTTGGCCAGGTAAGCATGGAGTTCCCTGGCGGTGAACACACCGGTAGTTGTGCCAATGGCACGGACACAACTGGCACCAACCGCACTGCCCAGGATGAGGCATTCCGTTGCCGATTTGCCACCGACCAAACCCAGGATAAAGCCCGCCGCAAAGGCATCCCCACCGCCCGATCCATCGACATAGTCGATGGGAAAAGTATTTGACTCCAGGTGGTCCTTTTCTCCCAGCAAAAGGGTGCCCCGATCTCCCATCGTTATCACGACGGTTTTGGCCCCAAGGTCCCGAAAAGCCTTGGCTTGGTCCAAGGGAGAAGAGAGTCCGGTAATCAGGCCTGCCTCGTGGTCGTTGGGCATGAAAACATCGGTGTAGGGTAGAACGGGTATTAATTTTTCAAGGTAGGCGGCTGGTCCGGGGGTAACCACATCCAGTACGGTTTGCAGGCCCCTTTGTTGGGCTTGGGAAAGGACTTGACCGGTTTCCTCCGGATCCAAAGCTTCCATCAAAAGGTAGCCACCCAGGTAGAGGATTTTCCCGGCACGGGAAAGGGGTATGTCCGAAGCTACATACCGGCTGTTGGCCCCAAAGGTGTGAATGAACCGCCTGTCCTCACCCTTGACATTAACGATCAAGGTTTGACTGGTGTCGATCCCGGGAGTGGCTTTAAGTTCGGTGGCGGCAACCCCGGCACTTTTGATCATTTGGGCCAAAACCCCGGCAAAGAGGTCATCTCCAACCCGGCCGGATACAAGTGCGTCCACACCCAATTTGGTGAGGTTTACCGCAACATTCGCCGCACATCCCCCCATCGTAAGTGCCAAACGATCCGCCAGGATCAGTTCGCCTGAGGTAGGCATATGTTCAATCGGTGTGGAAACATGGTCTGCAACGAGAATGCCCGCACAAACAACATCATGGGTGGTGGAGGAGGTCATAGGTCCGACTTGAACAGGGGTTTAAAGGGGTCAATTGTTCCAGGGGTATTCATCTGGCGTTTGATTGTCTTCCTTAAGGGCTTGGAGGGTTTGAAAGTTTATCACCGCATACATGCCAAGGAAGATGCCAAATAACATATTACCCAAACCGGAAATGAAATAGAGGGCTAATGCACCAGCAATGACCATGGAAAGGGCATGACCCAACCGGCGGCCATTTTGCTTGAAGAAAAACCCCAATAGGTCGCAAGTGATTTGCCCCCCATCCAAAGGAAAAACAGGCAAAAGGTTTAAAAGCGCCCAGTAGAGATTGATGAAAAGGAGAAATCCAAGGAATTGGTTGGCTTCCGTGGGTAACCCGCCAAGGAAATCGGGGAAAAATTCGCGCAACAACCAAAGAATGCCAAAAAGCAACAATTGGATGCTTGGCCCAGCAGCGGTTACGGCAATTCGTTTCCAGGCGGAAGTGAAATTGGCAGACCCAATGGCTACTCCACCAAAGGCCTGCAATACGATTGTTCCCTCGGATCCAAACGCTCGTCCCACCCAAACATGGCCAAACTCATGCAACAAAATGGAGATGGATCCCGCCAAAACCCAAAGTAACAAAAGGGAGGCTCCCCCCACGGTGAAATAGGGCCATCCAATCAGGGCAAGGGAAATCCAAAACCAGGGCTGAACAATGACCCTTGTGCCGAAAAGGCGAAGGGAAATGTCCATGGGTGAGGGTTGGTCCCACATGGGATAAAATCTCTAAACAAAGGAATGTGAGAACGCTAAAAAGGAAATTCCTTCAAAGTTGGGTTTCCCACCGGGCCTAGGGTGGATGATAATGAACTCTGGCCAACCTCCCACCTTGATTGGAAATCCTTGGGGGCTGTTGGGCCAATGAAATCCATGAGGCGAGTTTCCATGAAGGGTCGTTTAGCGGTATACCTTGGCACTTTTGACCCGGTGCATCTTGGGCATTTGGACATCATTAGCCGTGGATTAAAGGCCTTTGATCGAATCCTTGTAGGAGTGGGCAATAATCCGGACAAGAAAACCCTGCTTAACCTGGAAGAACGGGTAGGATTGATGGAAAAGGTGGTCCGGGAGGTGATTACTGAACCCCATAGGGTGGAGGTCAAGCCGTTTTCGGGTTTGGCAGTTCATTTTGTTAAAGATTCAGGTTCCTCCGTCATGCTAAGGGGGTTAAGAACCACCTCGGACATGGATTATGAATTTACCATGTCGCTTGCCAACATGTCCTTGGACCCAGACATCGAAACCCTGTTTCTCATGGCGAAAGACATTTATTCACACTTAAGTAGTTCCCTTTTAAGGCAAATCGCTTCGTTTGGAGGGGACATGAGTAAATTCCTTCCGCCAGGAGCGGTAGAAATAGTTTACAAAAGATATAAAGAATTAGCCAAATAATTTTTTCTGGAAAAACAAATAAAGAGATGGAATTATCTTAAGGAGTCCTTAAGATTGACCTTGCCCATTTTTCATTCTCAAATAACATACCGCCCAAATCCAATATCCTGCATTTGCCATCCATGGATGG
>SYLG01000032.1 GCA_005808665.1 Planctomycetia bacterium
ACTGCACCTTCATTGCTCCAGTGGAATTGCCATGGCAACGAATTTCGTTTCCCGAAGGGACCTTTTGGGCCAAGCCCTTGCTGGATCCGCTTTGGCTTTTTTGGAGACCGGGGGAGTTTGGAACCTTGTTGCTTCGCAACCGGAATTCCTTGATCCAAATGCCTCTGCAAATTTAAGCCTTTCGACATTTTCCTTTGATGTCACCCCGCCTATTGGCCACCCCTGTTGTGGTGGCTGGATCAAGCCTGTCGAGGTCATTGACGATGCCCTGGAGGCAAAGGGCATCGTCCTTTTGGGAGTGGGCAAACCGATCGTTCTCTGTGTCGTGGATTGGACCGGCATCCTGAACGAGGCCCATTTGGCTTGGCGCGTGGCTTTGGCCGAAGCGGCTGGAACCACTCCCGAAAGGGTGGCGATCCACTGTGTCCACCAGCACAACGCTCCCTTTGCATGCACCGCTTCCCAGAGCATCATAGCCGAACAGGTTGCCACCGGACGCAAATTATCACCTATTTTAGATCTTGATTACTTTAATAAATGCCTGGATGCGGGACGCTTTGCGGTTGCCAAAGCCATTCGGCAATCCGTTCCGGTTTCCCACATCGGTTGGGGATCGGCAATAGTGGACAAGGTCGCCTCCAATCGGCGGGTGAGCAGGGACAACTCGGGCAAGGTCCTGGCCATGCGGGGAAGTGCCTGCAAAGATGCCAAACTTTGTGCCTTGCCCGAGGGAATCATCGACCCCTTTCTGAAAACAATCGCCTTTTTCAATCGCGAAAAAAAGGTCGCCTCCTGTCATTTCTATGCTGTCCACCCCATGAGTTATTATGCTGATGGCCGGGTCACCAGCGATTTTGCCGGGCTTGCCAGAAAGGCCCGCCAGGCGGAAGAACCGGATTGCCTCCACATTTATTTCACAGGCTGTGCAGGCAACATCGCTGCTGGAAAATATAACGACGGATCCAGACAAGCCCGGATCGACCTTACAAAAAGGCTTCATCAGGCAATTGTCGCCTCCGAGGCAAAGCTCGAAAAAACCGAACCGAAGGGTATTTCCTGGAAAACAGTTGCGATGCTTCCCACCGTTCGGGCCAACCCAACCCCCCAAACATTGTCCTCCCTGATCCGTGACAGGGATAGGGCAAATCTCAATCCCAACAGACTGGCACTGGAGCTTGCTTTTCACCATAGGTGCCTAAAAAAGATCCCGATTGTGCTTGGATCTTTGCATTTTGGACCTGTCAGGACCTTGCACCTTCCGGCGGAATCGTTTGTGGAATACCAGTTGGGGGCCCAAGCTTTCGCCCAAACCAAAAGTGCGGATGCGTTTGTCGCCTCGGCCGCGTATGGCGATGGCGGTCCATGGTACATTCCCACTCCACCAGAGTTCCCCAATGGGGGTTACGAGGTTTCTGTTGCCTTCGCCGATTCTTCGTTTGCCCAAACCATGAAGCTGGGAATCGAATCCCTGCTTTGATCCAAAAAGCAGGGAAAAACCTGGCGTAAGGGTGTTGTGGCACCTGGCCTGCCTTTGAATAGAATAAACCAAACGGGGATGGGATTTTGCCACCTGGGATTTTGATCCACAGGGTGCCGTAAGGACCCTTTCCGAGGCGGGCCCGTAGCTCAACGGTCAGAGCAGGGGACTCATACTCCCTTGGTTCCGGGTTCGAATCCCGGCGGGCCCACTTTGTTTGTTTTCGCACGGTTTTTGCATTTTCCCTGGATTCTGAATCGGGCAAACAGGGGGCTTGTGATCACGGACTTTTGTTAGCCCAAAAAAAACGATTACAAAACTCTTCTCCCGGAAAGGGATACCGTCCCGGGAAATAAAAATTCAAGGGACCGGCGGGAGCCCCTTCAGGAAGAAATTCACGCAAAAGGATTCGGAAGCGACCGAGTACTTTTTGGCAATCCCCCGTTTTGCTTTGAATACCTTGACCCTGGAGGAGTAAAAAAGGGAATGGGATGATAATTTCATTTAGCCCCTTTGGTGGGGGACAACCTTTGGGAGCTTGGAAAATGATGGCACAACGGCTGTCCCCTAATAATTTCGACGAATACATTGCGGGCTTTCCGGTTAGTACTCGAATCATTTTGGAGCAAGTAAGAGCGGTTATCAAGGCGTCCGCTCCCGACGCAACCGAGGCGATCAAGTATGGCATTCCGACCTTTGTCCTGCGTGGAAACCTGGTACACTTTGGTGCTTTTAAAAGCCATATTGGTTTCTATCCGACTCCTTCCGGAATCCTCAAATTCAAAAAAGAATTGTCCAATTTCACAACTGCCAAAGGTTCTGTTCAGTTTCTCCTAAGCCAACCGATGCCTCTTGCACTCATAACGAAAATGGTTCAGTTCCGGGTGAAGGAAGCCCTGGGTAAAACGCCAGGGGCCAAGAATCCAAAGGGTGCCCATTAGCTTTTTGCCCCGGATGCCTATCCTGCCGCAATGGAAAAGTTTTGAAAAATCCTTCACAGTCGTTGGATTCCAATCAGGATGAAATCGTTGCCTTGGGACCGAGGTCCATGATGTCGGATTACCCGTATTTTGGAATTACAATATAAAATTAACTACGGCATTTTGTTCCTTTGCGCCCGGAATGGAGTAGCCGTTTTACACGGAGGTTTCGCCATGTCCAAGGTAAAAAAAGCGCCAAAAATCCTGGTGATTGATATAGGCGGGACAAATGTCAAAATGCGGTTATCGGATACGGAGGAGGTCCGCAAGTTTCCCTCCGGACCTGACCTGGTTCCCGACGATTTGGTGGAAGGGGTCAAGGACCATACAACCGATCTTGTTTACGACTCCCTAAGCGTCGGGTTCCCTGGCCCTGTGGCCAAAGGCCAAATCACCCGGGAGCCTGCGAATCTTGGCCGGGGGTGGATGGACTTTGATTTTGAAAAGGGATTCGGAAAGCCCACGCGGTTGATCAATGATGCCGCCATGCAGGCTTTGGGCAGCTATCAGGGGGGCCGAATGCTCTTTCTGGGCCTTGGCACCGGTCTTGGCACGACGCTGATCATCGATGGAACGGTAGCCCCCCTTGAAATGGGACATGCACCCTATCGTAAAAAACAGACCTTTGAGGAATGGGTGGGGACCAAAGCCCTAAAGCGATTGGGCCTGAAGCGTTGGACAATGGTCGTATTTGATGTGGTCCATAAGCTCAGGATGGTTTTGTGCGCCGATTATGTGGTGCTGGGGGGGGGTAATGCGAAAAACCTTCCGGAACTACCCCCGGGTGCCATCCTTGGCAATAACGCCAATGCTTTCACAGGCGGTGAACGCCTATGGGAGGCCGGTAAATGAGTGATGATTCCGATCCGGATTATCCCTGGAATGAAACACCGCCACCCGCCCAACCCCGGATACCATTAATCCCCTGGGTGATGGTACTTTTGGTGGTGGGCTTGATCCTGAACCGAAACCTCCTCCTTCCGGCCCGTGCTCCCGAGGTCATTCCTGGGGATGGGGCCAATCAGGTTGTGGACAACAATGAACCCCTCATGGCTGAGGCATTGGCGGCCAAACTCCTATGGGGCCTCCAGATCCTTTCCCGGGTTCCTCCCAGCGATGTCATCAGGCAACTGGAACCGACCCTTAAAAACCAGGGCCCCCGGGGCTCCATTGCCCTTGCCATTGTCGAAGCATCGACCATAGGATCACCCTCAGCTCTCAAACGCCTCGGGGAAATAACAAAATCCGCCACGGATGCTGGACTCAAACCCACCCTGGATATTGTCGAAGGCTGGGTTCGGCGGCGGGCCCTGGATTCCCTGGCACCAATAACAGAAGAAGACCGAAAGGCACTCAAAAGCCAAATAGGCTGGTTCGCCACAATCCCGGGAAATGCTCCGCCCTCCCCCGAGGATGCCGAATTCTGGGTGCGCGAACCTTTATCCTATTTTGGAAAAATGGTTTCGTTTGTCATGCGATTGGGCCTGGCCTCACTCATCGTAATTGCCATGATTGCCGCAGGAATGGTGGCATTGATCATTCTTTGGATTCGGGGTTCCCGGGGGCCTTTGGGACCTGGGCTTGATAATCCGGGAGAATCGGCCCTGGAGGTATCGCCCCTTTTTATGGAGACTTTTGCCCTCTGGATGGTGCTGTTTTTTACCCTGAATTTCGCCGTCTCGGCCTGGTTGGTTCCCACCACCCTTGCGAATAGCCTCATCGTATCCATCCTGATTCAATTCACCAGCCTTGGTGCCCTGGCTTGGCCTTTGGCCCGTGGCATTTCATTTACCCAATTGCGCGAAATGGTGGGCCTTGCCCCCAGTGATCTTTCACCCAGGGAAATCCCGGCCGGGATCTTTGGCACCCTTGCATTCTGGCCAGTGATGCTGGTCCTTTTGTGCTGTACCGCCGGGCTCATCAAGTCCTTTCCCGATACTCCCACGCCGGAACACCCCTTGCCCATGCAGCTTGCCAAGGGATCTCCTTTGGACTGGTGGTTAGGCGTAATTGCCGCAGTAGTGATGGCCCCGATTGTTGAGGAAATCTTCTTCCGGGGATTTCTTTTCCGCCATCTCAGGGAATCTTCCCGACAGGCCGGGATTCGGCCTTCGTTCTGGATCAGTACCCTGATTTCTTCCATACTCTTTGCCTCGGTGCATCCCCAGGGACTCCTTGGGTTGCCTGCCCTGGGCGGCCTGGCTACACTTTTCTGCATTTTGCGCGAGACCAGAAACAGCCTCATCGCTTCCATGGTTGCTCACGCCATGGGGAATGGAACGACCCTGTTATTGCTGTGGCTTGTTGATTTTGGTTGACGCCTTTATCCCACTATGCCCTAATCGGGACCTCTAAAGGGTGTATTCCAACAGGTGCTTTCCCTTATCCAAGGGCCTTGGCCATCCTGTCAAGTACCTGGGCATGAATGTCCCAACCCAGCCCATCAACCGTGGTGTCAGATTCCAGGGTTCGTCCGTCGACAAGATTTCCCTGGGTGACCATGGCAGCAAGGATGTCGTGTTCTTTTTGTGGGTCAAACAATTCCAAATGCGTGGCTTCGTGGATGGCCAGAACGCCCCCCGCAAGAGCATAGGCTCCCCAATTGCTTACCCCTGCCACGACGATGGAATCGGTTGGGATCCGGCAATGAATCCGGCCACCGAGGGAAATGTTTGCATTGACCAGATCCCAGGCAATCGCCCCCATGCCGATTTCATTCCCACCATCCCCTACGCCAATGGTTTGCCTTGGGCCGTGCGGACTTGGTTGTTCAAATACCCAATGGATCTGGCTGTGTTGGTGGGTAACATCGATTCCGGCCATGGTCAGGTAGCGATCCCTGGTTATGGGTGGGGCGACTTTTTTGAAATCAAGGTCCCATTCGGGGAGATAGTCCGGGCGACACCTTAGCGTTGCAAGGCTGTGGCTGGGCCCTGGCCTTTCGATAGCGACCAAATGGGTCAAGCGGCCGGAGGTGATGTGGAACCTTCGAATATAAAAACCGGATTCAAAGGCATCCCGGGGATATTCGATAAGGCGAACTTTTCCCCCAATTCTGGCTTTGTTCAGGCCCGCTTCAAGGGCCACCAATAAGGGTGATTCCCCAAAAAGGACGGGCTCGATCCCAACCTGAAGGAGGGCTCGGGCAAGGAAAATCGTACCCAGCGGGCCATCCGTTTCGAAAGCCCCATAATGTTCATCGATGGGAACATGAAACCCGGTGACAATTCCAACACGGGTTTTATGGCCATCGGCGCCAGGAGAGCAAAGGGCTTTGGCAGCTTTGGCTAAATCCCCTGATCGCTCGGAGAACGCATTGCGTTCGACAGGCAGGGCTAAACCCCGATTACCAGGATCAACCTGACAAATCAGCCTCAATTGCTCCAGGCAATTATCCAACCGGGGCATAAATGCGGATTCCGTCAAAAGGGGCGGCGGGGTGCAAAGGGTTGGGGCATGGGAAAGTTCCATCCCTTGCCCATTTCCACTTGCCAATCTTCAGGGACTGGGGCGGTAAAGGTCTCCCATTTGCCACTAACTGGATGTTCCACCGTTAGCGAGCGGGCATGGAGGGCAATTCCCCAAGGAAGGCGTTTTTTGGCACCATATCGGTCATCCCCAAGAATGGGATACCCCCGACTGCCCAACTGGACCCGAAGCTGGTGGGTGCGTCCGGTTTTGGGATTGAGCTCAACCCAAGCCCGGCGTCCCAGTCGCTTTCTCACCGAAAAATGGGTCAAGGAATGCTTCCCTTCGGAATCAAAAGCAGTGGTTATCCATGCTTTACGGCCGCCAAACTCCCCTGGGCCAACCCCCAGGTAGTCTTCCATGACTCCTTCGGATTCCATGGTGCCCGGTTCGACCACAGCCCAATAGGTTTTTTTTGCCAGGCCATCACGAAATTGCACCGCCAGGCGGGAGGCAGCTTTTGAGGTTTTTGCGAAAAGCAAAACCCCTGTTACCGGCCGATCAATCCGTTGGACGACTCCCAGGAACACATTGCCCGGTTTCTTGTCGCGTTCCTTAAGCCAATCCCGAAAACGGTGATCCAAAGAATCTTCAGGCCCCTTGCCATGGGCGGAGGCCACCCCGGAAGGCTTGTCCACCACCAAAAGGTGATTGTCCTCAAAAATAACTTTGGCTGGCGAAAGCAGCATAGGTTCCTTTAGGAAGGGATTCGAAGCCTCCAGAGGAATTATTATGGCATAATTATGGAGGGTTTCCCCTTAAAAATGTGTGAGTTTGGCAGGATTTTGGCTAGAAAACCCTAGAAACCTTTCCCTTTATGCCCCACCTTGCAGGAATTCTGCCATGCTCACCCCTTTTCTCCTTTGTGGACTTGTCCTTTTCTCCCAAAGTGGGCCTCTTCCCGAGTTGGCTCGCTTTGATGTCCAAAAAATGGGGGTGGAAGGAAGGGCCTTTGTCGATGAGGAAAGGCTTCGGTTTTTCGACCGGTTTCCAAAAAGCGCAGAAAAAACCATTCCCGAAAGCGTCTGGAATCTTAGCCGGGACAGTGCCGGAATGTTTGTCCGATTTCGCACGGACTCGAAAACCATCCAGGTCAAATATCGTCTCAAATCCCCAAGTCTTGCCATGCCCCACATGCCCGCCACAGGCAAAAGCGGTGTCGACCTCTACGCCCGGGATGACAAGGGGAAATGGCGCTGGGTTATGGTATCCGTCCCCACCGCCCAGGATGTTTTGGTCGATTTCCCAAGTGTCCGAACAGATGATGCCCACCAAAACCGGGAATACGGCCTCTACCTACCGCTCTATAACGGGGTGGACACGATGGAAATTGTGGTGCCTAAATCCGCCCGGTTTGAGCCCCTAATGGTCAGGGAAAAACCCCTTGTTTTCTATGGAACCTCGATAACACACGGGGCTTGCGCATCAAGGCCTGGCATGGTCCATACCGCCCTATTGGGCCGGATGCTCGACCTGCCGGTTGTCAATTTGGGTTTCAGCGGCAGTGGACGCATGGACCTTGGAGTGGTCGCACAAATGGGCAAGATCGATGCCTCCGTCTACATCATAGATTGCCTTCCCAACATGGGCCCTGATTTGGTAAAGGAACGGACCATTCCTTTGGTAATGGCCCTCAGGAAAGCCCGGCCAAAAACCCCCATCATTCTGGTTGAGGACAGGGTGTTCACCAACGCCTGGGCCAATCCTGCCAAAAGTGCTTTTCACAAGGCGAACCATGCCGCACTCAGGGCAGCCTTTAATGACCTCAAAACCCAAGGAGTGGCAGGGCTTTTTTACCTGGAAGGAACTCACCTTCTTGGGGACGATTCCGAAGGAGCCACGGATGCAAGCCATCCCAACGATTTAGGTTTTATGCGTCAGGCGGAAGCTTTTGAACCAGTAATCAGAAATGCACTAACTTTAGCCCAGCCATTGAAAATAAAGCGTCCTGGGAAATAAATTCTCGGACCCCATTCACGACCAATTTGTGAATGGAGGTTTTGATTGGAATTTGCTTGGATAGCACCCCCACTTGGTCGACAGGTTCGGGGGTGCTAAAGGATGTAGAGGGGGGTCGCACCGTCCCTACAATCCAGACACAAAGGGATGGAAAGAATCTGACCATTCCAATAGGTATAAGCCGGGTTGGTTCCCCCGAAGAAAGGGTCTATTGGGAGGTACCTTCAAGGATCGACTTGAGCATGGTTTGGTAAGCTTTTCTGGATTTTTCCGGCGCCAAATCCACCGCCGTTTGGGCATATTCTTTGGCCTTGGTAACCTTGCCATTGGCAAACAAAACCCTTGCCATGGTCATATTCCCGCCCAAATCCTTGTTGCCAACGATAGCCAACAACTTTTCCGCCGAGTCGAGGGCAACCTTGGCCAATTCCTTGTCTTCCCTGGCGTCGGGACCAATCAAGGTGGTGGCCACCCCCCCCAGCATCGAGGAGTCATCGCTTTTGGAAGCTTTTGCGATGACCATGTTTGCAAGGGTGGCGGCTTCCTCTTTTTTGCCGGTCTTTAGCAACATGCGGATTTTGGGGCTGACAAAATAAGGAATGTTGCCAAGCTCTGGGTATTTTCCTTCAAAATCCTTCAGGGCTTTGAGCCCGGCCTCAGCGTCCTGACCCGAGGTGCTTCGAAATAGGGCGGTTACCTCGGTCTCGATCCCTTTGAGTTTTTCTCCATCCTCCTTTGCGTCCCAAGTTCCTTTGACTACCTTGGGAAGTACCAAATCCAGGTACATGGGGTGGCCAATGTAAGCGATCTTTCCTCCCTTATCGACCACAAAAGTACAGGGAATACCGTTGCGGCCTGCTGCCTGCATCCAAGCCTTGTAGGTGTCCCTGTTGTCGGCAAAAGCAAAGGTATATCCCAATTTGGGACCCCTTTTCTCCACAAATGCCTGCACCTTTTCTTCGCTATTGTTTGGGTCCATGGCAGAATAGCCAATGATGGTCACATCCTGATTTTTGAATTCCCTTTGAAGGTCGCCCAAATGAGGCATCATGACAATGCAGGGCCCACACCAGGTGGCCCAGAATTCAACGACATAGACTTTGCCTTTTTCGAGGGACGCCACTTCGGATCCCTGGACCCATTTGGTGGCCTTGAGAGGGGGTGCCGCATCACCTACCTTAAGCGTGATAGGGACAGATTTGCTGGCGGGGACAATGGCCTTTTTTTCCACCTTTTTCTGGGTATCCTGAGCTTGAGCAAAGAAACCTGCCGTCAGGCCCAAAAGAGCCAAAACCGATGCCTTCATGGGGAACCTCCTGGTGAATTGGGACACGCTGTTTTTCTAGGGAATTCAAACGAACCCCACTTGCATTTGTCAAATTTCTTTGTTTTTTGGGATTGAATTTTTTCGTGGCGGCATGACTCATTGAAAAGGTCCATGAGGATTTAAGTTTAAATCCCTTGCCGCCAGGGCCCGTTTTCGGTTTAGATAGGGTTGTCATTTTCAGGATGCGTTTATGGCCAAGGCTTCCCAACCGGTTACCAATTACCTCGTCTATGGGGCGGTTCGATTTTTTGTCGCTTTAATCCAGACCATTCCCCAGTCTTGGGCCTTTGGTTTCGCCAGGGCACTTGCGTTTGCGGTTCACCATGTGGACAAACGCCACCGCAAAATCGCCTCTGAAAATCTCATGCAGGCCTTTCCTGAACAGTACGCTTTGGCTGACTCGGATCCCTGTCAAAAAAAGGCTTTGGCTCGCCACATCCGCGCGGTTTACCATCATTTCTGCCTTTTGTTGGTGGAAATGATCCTTTTGCCCAGGGTGATTCGGCCAGAAAACTGGCGCAAACACCTGGTTATTGACCGATCCGACACCCTTATCCCGCTATTGATAGGTGAAAAATCCGTTCTCCTCATCACTTCCCACCATGGAAACTGGGAAATGGGGGGGTATCTGATGGGACTGGTAGGGATCCCAAGTTTTGCCATTGCCCGTGTTCTCGACAATCCCTATTTGGAAAGGTTTTTATTGAATTTCCGCCAACGCACCGGGCAGGTCATTCTCGCAAAAAAAGGGGAATACGAAATGATCGAGGAGGTGCTTGCAAAGGGTGGCAAGTTGGCGACTCTTGCGGATCAGGATGCCGGGCCAAAGGGCGTATTTGTCAATTTCTTCGGGCGTCCCGCGAGTACCCACAAGGCGGTCGCATTTCTCGCCCTTCAATTTCAGATACCAATGGTAGTCATTGGCACACCGCGTATTGGGGGGCCCCTTGAGTATCGCATTGAGGTAGAAGATATTATCCACCCCGAGGAATACTCTGACCGCCCAGATGCGTGCAAAGCAGTCACCGAACGGTTCACCCAAGCCCTCGAGCGGATCATTCGCCGCCACCCGGATCAATACCTTTGGTTGCACCGGCGTTGGAAACACGCCCCACTTGTGCGGAAAAAAACACGAATTCCAAGGGACTCTAACCTGGTATAACGACCCTGACCTTGGGTGGTTTAGTGTTCCTTTACCAGATTGCGGTTCCAATCGGGAATGGTGATTTCAATATCACCCCTGCCGTTTGGCACACATTGACATGCCAATCTGGATTCCGTGGTCAGGCCCCTTGCATCGTCGAGCATATCCTGCTCATCATCGGTTGGTTCGTTACAGTATTCGAGGCCTTTGGAGACGATCACATGACAAGTGGAACAGGCGCAGACGCCACCACAGGCATGGTCGATTTCAAGCTGTTGAGCCATGGCGATATCGAGAATGCTGCCGGGAAGCCCAGTCCGGCCAAAAGGAACCATGTCCGGCCGGATTTCGAGAACCTTCCTCATGGGTAGAAAAGTGATCTTGTAGGGAGTTTTTGCAGCCTCGAATTTCGCTGGTTCGATGTATGGGTTGACCCCGGCCATTATCCTTCATTCCTTCCCACAAAACCAAAAGAGTTACCCCCCCTAATTCTAGGTTCTGAACCCTAAAAGGGCAAATCCGCACTGGATTGGTGCGGATTTGCTTTTGGCCTTTGGGCTTGCTGATTGGGATCAGACTCTAACGGTTTACCAAACCCATTCCAAACCAAAGTTGAGACCATGGGCAAAGTATTGGCTGGAAATCGGGGTGAACAAAGGAGCTGCCTGGCCGATCAATGTTGTCGAAGGCGTCCCCGTAAAAGAGGGGCTTTGACTCGGATTGATCGTGGTCGATATTTGATCCCCGGGTCTGGCAACCTCGCTTAAGAATAAAAAGTTATAACCCATGTTCAGCTTCAGGCGCTCAAGCAAACGAACCGATCCGTTAAGCCCTAATTCGGGCATCACGGCAAAGCGATTTTCGCGGTGGTAACCCTCGTTTGTGGGCTGGGCGAAATAGCCTCCGGGAAATGCTTCTATTTGGCTTGGGTTGAATAAATTGGTGTAGGTGGCTCCGTTGATCTTGGTCACCTCCACCATGCTTCCCATCGCCAATTTGACCACGCCGCCCAGACCGAACCGACCATAGTCCCGATTGAGTCGCAACCCAATTTGTCCAGCATAGAGGCTATTTTGGCTGTGAAAACGGTCAGTGGTCTGCAGGGTACCCGAATTATCAACCTTTTCTGACATGGTGGTGTACTGCATGACCTCATCCAACAAACCCCAACGGTATCCAAGCAGGCCATCGACTGTAAAATTTTTCAAGGTCCCAATCCGGTGGAGCATGTTCACTTCTGCGGATTGAAAAGTGGAGGCTCCCCATAAAGTGGCGGTTCCGGAATAGGATCCTGGACTGGCAACCCCCGTACTGTCGAGTGCCCCAATTTGGGCATTGAAAAACGGTAAGGAAAGGGGAGTGGAACCGGGTTGCCCGCTGGCAGAATAGGTATAAGCGTTGGTTTGTTGGGGTAAAAGCAGATAGGAACCTTCAAGCCCAAACTGTTGGTCATCGTCTAACCAAAGGCCGCCGGTGATACGGACCCCCGAAGAGGGAACGAAGCCCATGGTTCCACCTATTAGCGTTTGGGTTCCAGGAGCCCCTAATACCCCGGGAAGACCGGAGGGTCCCAGCTCGCTCAAGGGTCCGGTTGTGAGCATGGGAGGCATAGGTGCGGACTGGGTGAACCAGAGGAGGTAATCCACCGAAGCCCATGCACGGGGTTCCAAGCGAGGTTCCTGCAACAATTGATCCAGAAAACCCGGTTCAGCCGGGGGGGTATCGACTTGGGGAACCACACTTCCTGGAAGTGGGGGAAGGGTTACTTCCTGGCTGATAGCCAGTCCTTGACAACAAAGGATCACGATCAGGGCAGGCACCTTGAATCCTGAAAGCACAAAATACGATCGCACAAATCGTTTTATCAACTTTACCCCAAAACTAGCCATGGATTTGGCCTCCTTTTTGGCATCACCGATACACACAATCCAAGCCGGTCAGGCCGATTATGCAATGCCGTCCTTTTCGACCCGTATTGCCGGTCCTGCGGAGGGATTCCATGGTGCCAGTCCTGCTTTTTTCTCCCAATGTTCGGGTCATTCCCAGAATGCTTGAGTTGCCATGAATGACGATTACTCCACTTTTGGGGGCCATTCTTTTTGGGTAAGGCCACTTTTATCGATTGGTGAAACCGGGAGGAAAAGGGATCATGATTTGGTTCGAGTCAACCGTTTCGTCTGAAAAACCTTAAAGATTGGTGGCGATTGTGCCGACCATTCCCATTACGGGTAAATCGATTCCGGATATTTCTCAGTTGAGTTTCCAATATGTCTTTTTGCCAATTTTGGTCTTTCGCCAACAAGTTCTTTCCAACCCGCCAAAATCCAACTTCTAAACCTAACCCCATCCGCTTTGTGGCAAAGCACCCAAATGCTCCCTTGATTCAAAACAGGCCTGTAAAAAAAATATCCCCAATCATGGAACACCTCGAAGGGCGTAGCACTCCAGCCCATTTTTTGGGTGTAGACCCTTTGGCTTTTCCGGAATCAGTCCCTTTATTGGATTGGCTTGCCCAGCCCTTGAGCCGGGATGTGGATACGACAGCCATTTGTGACATTCTTACTGACCGGTTTCAGGATGAAAGGGTCATTCCAATCCGTATTGAATCCAAACCATTGCCTTTAATAAACCAAACTCAAAGGGATGAAATTAACCGGGATGCCTCTTGCGATGCCTTATTCCAAAACGGGGATTGGATGATGGGTTCCTTTTCCCCATCCTCGTCGGCATTTCCTGAAGTCCACAACCCGGATTCCATGCAATTGGCTTGCTTGGCGGTAATTGGTATCCCTTTTTTGAATGGCGGACAGAAATCCCATGCCAACGGAGAGATCTTATTGCCCCAAAAAAGGTCCCGCAAAAAACGAAAAAAACAAAAGCACCAGGTGAAAGCATTCCATTGCCTGGATGTCACTTAGGGAACGGCGAATGCCTTCCATTCAGGGGATTCCTCCTTGGCACACCACAACTCAAGCAGGTAATTTTCACGGGATATTTCTACGGCGCCCAGAGACTCTGTGTGGGGATTGAGAAATTGGCAATCGACAAAACGGAACTTCCTTTCCTGCAAATGATTACACAAATAAAGCAGAGCTGCCTTGGAGCCATCGGAAATCCTTGAGAACATGGATTCGGCACAAAAGATCGATCCCACTATTATTCCATAAACGCCTCCAACCATTTGACCTCCCGCCCAAACCTCCAGACTTTGGGCCCTGCCAAGGCGATGAAGCCAATGGTAGGCCTCCCGCATTCGTGGTGTGATCCAGGTCCCCTCAGGGCGATTTTCCCCGCAACCGCGCATGACCCCGTCAAAATCGGCACTCAGGGTGCAGGTCAAACTGAGAGACTTTATCCGCCTTAAAAGGCGCTTGTGGCGAACAAGGTTTTCAAACCGAAGGATGGCCCGGGGATTGGGACACATCCACACCATATTATCATCACCATCCGGCATGGGAAAAATCCCGCGCTGATAGGCCTCCCAAAGCAAGTCCGGATGAAGGTCGCTACTCGTCCCGACAACCCCTAAAGGATCATCCACCAAAGGGAGATGAAACGGATCCCAACAGGCAGGATCCGCCAAATCCCGCTCCACTTATTTCACCAGCTTGCCGCGATCAGGACCTTGAACAACTTTGATCAGGCCATCGTAGGCATTTCCCTTGTTGGAAATGATTTGGTATCCCAAACCGTTTGTTTTCAGAATGCCATCCAGTGCCATACCCAAAGAATCCCCTTTTCCCTTGTAGGACAGCTTGGAGTTCCGTGAGACGCCCCCTTTGCTGTCCACGAAAAAATTGACACCTTTAACCTGTTCCTTGAGGTCTTCCAAAATCTCTTCCAGCCGGACATCGGTGAACTCCACCGTTACTTTGGCTTTCAAAAATTTTTGAGCCGATTTGGCCTTGGCGGAAGCTTCAACTTCCTGGGCGAATCCTATTCCACCCAAAAGGCTCATGGCGAGAAAACCTACAGCTGCCAACAAGCGCTGGGCAAATATCCGACTTCGCATGGTTTTTGACTCCTTGATACTGTTTGTATTTTAGGACCATTTTTATCATGGTCCAAGAGAAGGGTCCAGGTGGCAAGCCTTTACACGGAATTCGGGAAATGGTCATGATACGCTTTATGGCCCATTTGGGAAAAATCATGCCTTTGCCGGATCCTAGCACCTTTGTTTCCCCACCTTTCGAGGGTTCCCAGCTTGCTTTTGGAATAGGCAAAACCAAACCCCATTGGATAACCGGTTTAACGGTTATCCTTGTTATGGCAACCATGGGATTGGTGGCCCTTGTTTTGGCCCTTTGGACCCAGACCCAAAGGAGGGCGAGGGACCTTCCTCCGATTGTCGAACTCCCGGACCGATTGGCGGCAAAGGTAGCTCTGGGGGGGGACCTTGTGGTTTGGGCAAGGGGTGATATTTCCAAAGAATTGGCGTCATGTAATGTTCTTTCCCAACTTTTCCCATTCCCGATGGGAAATCAGAAAGGCTCCTCGGTCCTAATGGGTTGGCGGGAATTGAAGGAGCATTGGCAATTGGGAATGTCTCTCGAGTGGGCCCTAGGCCGGAATTTTGAAAAAATTCCTTCGAAAAGAGGTGCCCAGATGCGGTTAGCAGTCCAGCTGGAAAAAACACCTCATTTTTCCAAACTTGCCGAAACTCATGGTTTTATTGACTTGGGGAACCACTTTGGCCGATTTCGCCTGGAGGCAACGCCTGCATTTCCTGTTTGGGATTCTGCCATCACCAAGGGAGGTCTGATTACATCCCAGTGGAACATCCCATCCGTGGATCCGGTTCCCTTTACACAATCTGGAACCGACGATAAAGTTTCCCTGGCCCCGGACTTTTTGGAACTGAGGGTAAGCAAAATTCCAAGGGAAACCCAAGCATGGCTTATGGCTCGCGGAGGAGCCGCAGCAAAGGAGGCGGCAGGGGCCGTTTTAGGGCCAGGCCTAAGAACCGATGCAAAGGAGGCGGTTCTTTTTCCGGTGGATCCTTTGGTGTTTGGAATCTGGGAGGAACCAGGGCAACTGCGTGCGGAATGGATTTTTGCCGAACCAGGACCATCTTTGGCATGGGAAAGGGCTTTGCAAAAAGCGGATTTGGGCCCTGCCTGGAAGTGGATAAAACAGGGAAAGGTGGTTTCTTTGCAGTGGCAAAAAAACGGGCTTTTTTCGCCCTGAAAAAAACTGCCAATGGGATTGAAATAAAAAAAGACGGGTGATCGCTCACCCGTCTTTTTAAGTGAAAAACCAGGGACATTCACCTCAAAGGGTGGTTATGGCCCAAAGAGAATTAACCCTTGACCTTGGCTGCTTGAGCCTTGGGTGCCTGGGCTTTGGGAGCTTGGGCTTTGGCGGCGGGAGCCTTAGCAGCTTGAGCCTTGGGGGCGGCTGCTTGAGCCTTGCCTGCGGCTTGAGCCTTGGGGGCGGCCGCTTGAGCCTTGCCTGCGGCTTGAGCCTTGGGGGCGGCTGCTTGAGCCTTGCCAGCAGCTTGTCCCTTGGGGGCAGCGGCGGCCTTGGTGGTGCATTCTTTGCAGCCAAGCTTGGGGAGGGTGATTTTGCCCTTAAGGCCGCTGAGGCGATCCTTGAGGCCAAGACCGTGGCATCCGCCACCAATGTTGCTAATTTTGCTCTTGAGCTCGCCGCCAAGGGCAGGAGCATCAACGCCACCGGAAACGGCAACCATAAGAATCGCGCTATACATTACAAACTTGCCTCCAAAACAGATGTAGGAACCAACCTCAAACTTCGAACCGCCAGTCCCAACACCGCGTCAGGCCTGGTTAAACTCGAATGGACTCTCCCAACCGGACCGGGGGTCACCGCTGAATCTGAACCGGAACATCCGGGCCAGGTCTCCTCCGGTTGCCCGCATGCAACCGTCAGAAGGAGCGTCCACTTGTATACCCTTTAATGGTAAAACAGAGAATCTGGGTGTCAAGCAATAGGCTGGCAAAATGTAAGGGCAAATCACTTGCAATTACGATTCTGACGACTTTGCCGACTTTACCTTTTCCCCCCAATTTGCTCACCACCAACAAGTCCTTTCACTCGATTAAAACACCTGTTAACGAACCTTAAGCATAAGATTAGTAAGGAGTTGTGTTTTAATTCAAAGAACTTTACCTGCCCCTGGCGAACACTAAACTTTGCCACACTCAAAGCCTTGACATGAAAGGAACCAAATGTTTTTTTTCTTGCCCCGGATTCTTCCCCCCGTTTTATCCCCACTTCCCTATTAATTCCCCGATTTCGCCCCCTCCAACCAACCCTCAAACTAAAATAAACTTTGCAATGAGTTACCTCGGGGTTCACCGTTTAATGACCGACAAACATCCCAACCTCGATAAACAAAGCCATGAAATCCGGTTGATGTTTGCCGGGATTGCCCATCGGTACGACCTCCTGAACAGAATCCTTTCGGGTTGGGTGGATACCCATTGGCGCAGGCTCACCGTTAGGCTGGCCCCACCCACAATTCAGGGCCCCGTTTTGGATGTTTGCACGGGCACCGGAGATTTAGTCCTTGGGTACCAAAGAAAATACCATGATCGCTTGACCATTGGGACTGATTTTTGCAGGGAAATGCTGCACTTTGCCCACAAAAAAGCCTTGGCCGGATCCGGCCCAAAGCCTCTTTTTCTTGAGGCGGATACCATGGTCCTTCCCATGCGGGACAACCATTTTGCCCTGACCACCGTGGCCTTTGGTTTGCGTAATACCCAAGACCCTCGCCAGGCCCTGAAAGAGATGTGCCGGGTAACCCGCCCCGGGGGAAGGTTGGCCGTTTTGGAGTTTTCGATGCCCACTTGGCCGGTCCTTGGGGCAGTGTACTCCTGGTACTTTCAAAAGGTGCTCCCCAAGGTAGGGCAAACCATTTCCAGGAGTCCGGCAACGGCCTATGGTTATTTGCCCCAAAGCGTAAAAAAGTTCCCCCAGGGGGAGGACCTTTGCAGCTGGATTCGGGGGGCCGGGTGGGAATCGGTTACCCATCGCCCCTTTACCATGGGTATTGCCACCCTGTACACTGCCAACAAACCCTCCGTGGGCTGATATTGCCCCCAATTCTGCCGGGGACCCCGCCGTGCTTTTCGCATTGCTTCTATTTTGCCAAAGTTCGGTCCAGTCCGAATCCCTTTATCCATTTGATCGGGATATCTTCCCAATCCTGACCAAACATTGCATTTCATGTCATAGTGGCAAAAAACCAAAGGGTGGGTTGGACCTATCCAACGGAAAATCCGCTCTCGCAGGGGGGAATTCAGGACCGGTAGTAGTGGCCCACCAGCCCGACAAAAGCTTGCTGCTAAGGGTTCTAACCGGGTTGGAAGGAAACCTCGTTATGCCCCCCGAGGGAATCCCCAAAAGGGATAAACTCTCCCCCAAGGAAATCGGTTCCCTACGCCATTGGATCCTGGCCGGTGCGCCTTGGCCCGGGGCAACCGACCAAACCAACCCGGGCAAAGACTGGTGGTCTCTTCGGCCTTTATCCAGGCAACCAACCCCCGCTCCAGGCCCCGGGTCCAGCCATCCCATTGATGCGTTTTTGCAAAAAAAGATGTCCTCCAAGGGAATCACTTTCTCTCCCGAGGCGGATAGACGGACTCTTTTGCGTCGCCTATCGGTTGACCTTACCGGTTTGGTTCCGACGACAAAGGAGTTGGATGCGTTCCTAAACGATAGGACTCCCAACGCGTATGAAACACAGGTGGACCGCCTCCTTTCCTCGGTGCATCGTGCAGAGCGTATGGCCCGATTTTGGATGGATTTGGTGCATTTTGGCGACACCCATGGTTTCGACAAGGACCAACCGCGTCCCAATGCATGGCCCTATCGCGATTATTTGATTCGGGCCTTTCAAAGTGATCGGCCGCTGGACAGGTTTATCGGAGAACAGATCGCAGGCGATTCCCTTTATCCGGGCACCCGGGATGGAATCGAGGCCCTTGGTTTCCTCGCCGCCGGTCCTTGGGACTTTATCGGCCACGCTGAGGTGCCCGAAACAAAACTCGACGGAAAGGTTGCCCGCCACCTCGACCGGGACGATATGGTGGGTACCGCCATCAATACTTTTATGGGAATAACCGTTCAATGTGCCCAGTGCCACAACCACAAGTTTGATCCCATTCGCCAGGAAGATTACTACCGCCTGCAGGCGGTTTTTGCAGCAGTGGATCGGGCCGATCGAACCTACCATGCCAATCCCCTGGTGGAAAAGGAATATGCCTCGTTACAAAAGAAAAAATCCCTTTTGGAGACACAGTTGGCCGCCCTGCCGGGAGGGGCCAGGTCGGATCTTGAGGCAAAGATTCGAGCCCTGGGCCTTCCTGCCCCTGGTAAACACGAGGCATTCGGATTCCATACAGCCCTTCACTCTAACGCAAACCATCCCGAATGGATCATGATCGACCTTGGGAAAGTAACCTCCCTTGACCGGTTGGTGCTTTGGCCCTGCCACGATGATTTTGCCAACATTGGCGCAGGATTTGGTTTTCCAAGTGCCCTGAAAGTGTATTTGGATTCCACCCTCCTTTTCGATTCTGGTGACCTTCCCAACCCCGGTTTTGAACCCTTGATCATTCCCGCAAAAGGGAACAAAGGACAGATTTTGCGCTTTGAAATCCCAAAACTGACCAACCGGCAGGGAGATTTCATGGCGGCCTTGGCAGAAGTCGAGGCCTTTGATTTAGCTGGTAAAAATAGGGCTTTACGGATCCTTCCTTCCACAAGGTCCACGATAGAAGCCCCACCCAGATGGAGCAAAAGCAACCTTACTGACGGGATCAAGTATGAAGCCAACCCAACCACCTTGAACCAAATGCGGACCATTCAAAAAGCCATCCTCCAAGGTCGCTCGGACCCTGCCAATTCCATTGCAGATGTACAAAGGCGCAATTTGACCGATTTGCTCAAAGAAACCAATGACCAGATTGCCCTGGTTCCTGCCCCTTCCAAGGTTTATGCGGCAACCATCCACAACGGTTCGGGAGCGTTCAAAGGAACGGGGGCCGAGGGCGGCAAGCCGAGACAAATCTTCCTCCTGCAAAGGGGTAATATTGCCAAACCCCTAACCGAGGTGAAGCCGGGGGCCATCCCAGCGGTGGGTCATGCCAATGCGGATTTCACCCAGGCGGTCTCAGACAAGGAACGGCGAATCGCTTTGGCACAATGGATCGCCCACCCGGACAACCCACTCACCTGGCGGGTCTTTGTCAATCGCATTTGGCGACTGCACATGGGCCGGGGTATCGTCGAAACCCCCTCGGATTTTGGCAAGATGGGAATGGCTCCAACGCACCCGGAGTTGCTTGATTGGCTTGCGGGGTGGTTTCAAAACAACCGCCAAAGTCCGCGTGCCCTCAGTCGCCTCATTGTCACCAGCCGTGCGTATAGACAGGTGGCCAACGCCTCCCAAACCACCTTGGAAGCTGATCCTGCGAACCTACTCTTTTCCCGCTACCGAAGGCATCGAATGGATGCCGAAACCTTTCGCGATTCCCTTTTGTTGCTTTCAGGAAACCTTAAACCGGATCCTTTTGGTCCACCCTTCAAGGATTTCGTTGTTGAAAAACCAGAGCACTCACCCCACTACCTCTACGAAAAATCCGATCCGGCAGATAAGGCAACCCATCGAAGGGCGATCTACAGGTTTGTGGTTCGTTCCCAGCAGCATCCCTTTCTCACCACTTTGGATACCGCCGATCCCTCACTTATGACAGATAAACGAAACGAAACCATTGGTCCCTTGCAAGCCTTGGCAATGTGGAACAATCCCTTTGTGTTGGAGATGTCCCGGGGACTGGCAAGCCAATTGGCCAATGACTCGAAACCGATTGGTAAAACGGATTATAATGCTTTGACCGAAAGGCTCTTTCGCACGGTTTTGCTCAGGGATCCAAGCGTTACCGAGCGGTCGGATTGGGCCGATTTCATCCGGCGCCAAGGATTGGAAAGTAGTGCGAGGGTGGCCTTCAACCTTGGCGAGTTTGTCTTTGTCGAATGAGGACCATGATCATGAAAAGAGGCGAAGGCAACTCCATGAAAAGCAATCGTCGCGATTTTCTTTGGCAATCGGGGGGAGGGTTGGGTGGGATTGCGCTTGCTGCCATGGAAGGAAACAAAGTCGCAGCTGGGAATTTGTTGAACCAAACTCCATCCGCCCAAAACCATCACCCAGCCAATGCCAAACGGGTGATCCAGCTCTTTATGGCGGGTGCCGCAAGCCAGGTGGACCTATTCGATTACAAACCCGAACTCTTCAAGCGGCATGGCCAACCCTCGGAACTCAAAGGCAAAATAGAAGCCTTTCAGGACGGATTAGGCCCATGGTTAAGGCCCGTTTGGGATTTTTCCCCCCATGGCCAATCGGGAAAAATGCTTGGCAGCGTGGTGGCCCCACTAGGCAAAGTTGTGGATGAAATCGCATTTGTTCACAACATGACCGGCAAAACGGGAATCCACAGTCAGGCCACCTACCTCCAGGCTACCGGGTTTCAAAGTCCCGGTTTTCCCGGAATGGGTTGCTGGGCCAGTTATGGTTTGGGTTCCTTAAACCAGAACCTGCCGACTTTTGTTGTCCTCCCCGATCATCGTGGCTATGCAAGCAACGGCCCCAAAAACTGGGACAATGCTTTTTTGCCGGGACAGCATCAGGGGACCATACTTCGGCCTGGCACCGCAAACCCCCTTCCGGACCTATTTCCGACCAAAAAGGATATTTCGAGGTTTAGCCCGGGTGAAAAAGAGGCACTAGGCCTTTTGGTTCGAAGCGACCGGGGTTATGCCTCCAACCGCATGATGGATTCCCGTATGGAGTCAAGAATAAAGAGCTATGAATTGGCGGCGGCGATGCAGCTGGCCGCCCCGGAGGCCATGGATCTTGCAAAAGAAACAAAATGGACGCAGGACCTTTATGGAATCCAACCGCCGGGAACGGCCTTCGAAAAAGAAATTAATTTGGCTGAAGAAGCTGACATTATGGGACGCAAGTGCTTGGTAGCAAGGCGTTTACTTGAACGGGGCGTCCGATTTGTTCAAATTTGGTCAGGGTGTGACAATGGCTTCCCCAGGCGAAACTGGGATAGCCATGAAGATATTGAACGAGACCATGGCCCACTAGCGGGAGGAATGGCCAGAGCGGTAGGTGGGCTTTTGGTGGACCTGAAACAAAGGGGAATGCTCGAGGATACAGTGGTATTTTGGACCACCGAATTTGGCAGGTTACCCTGCTCCCAAGGGGGCAAAGGTCGGGATCACAATCCTTATGTTTTCTCCAGCTGGATGGCAGGTGGGGGGATTAAAGGGGGAATTTCCGTCGGTCCAAGCGATGATTTCGGCCTGGCACCTTTGGAATCCTCAAAAGGTACCCAAGTTTACGACCTCCATGCGACGATTCTCCATGTGTTAGGCTTGGACCACACAAGGCTTACATTCCGGTCGAATGGGATTGACCGGCGGCTAACGGATGTCCACGGAAGGGTAATGACAGAAATTTTAGCCTGAATAGACTGGCCGAACGGCACCAAAAGACTGAGAATTGACTTGATAACAAAGCCAATCAAGGCTATGGTTGTACTTCCCCAACCCTGCTTTGCTGGCGTAGCTCAATGGCAGAGCACTGGTTTTGTAAACCAGATGTTGTGGGTTCAAGTCCCACCGCTAGCTTTCACAAGGAAAAAGACATTAGGGTGGGGTTTCTGGTTTTACGGAAAAGGAGTTAAGGGAAAACATTCGGGCAGGTGGCCGAGCGGCCAATGGCATCAGACTGTAAATCTGACGAACTTAGTTCTACGGGGGTTCAAATCCCTCCCTGCCCATTTGAAACAGTTTTGTTCAGGTGCGGAATCGCAAGTTTCCAATCCCACAAAACTATCCCTTTCCGGGTAAAAACCAATTGCGGGCGTAGCTCAATGGCTAGAGCACCTGCCTTCCAAGCAGGATGTTGTGGGTTCGAGTCCCATCGCCCGCTCTGGATTTAAAACCATCAGGTAATATCCTGATGGTTTGGGTCCTTTTTTTGCTGCTGTAGCTCAGCGGTAGAGCGCGTCCTTGGTCAGGACGAGGTCGTGGGTTCAATCCCCACCAGTAGCTTTGGGTCGAAAGAAGTGACCCGACCTGGGTGGATCTTGAGGAATCAGCTATGATTCCTTGAACGCCACTTTTGGCTTTTTGGTATTCTTGAACCAGATATTGCCCGCATACGGCGGGCCGAACCTTGTGCACCTTCGGAGGGGCGATGGCTAAGGAAGAGTTTAAGCGGACAAAACCGCATGTGAATGTTGGAACCATTGGACATATTGACCATGGGAAGACAACTACAACTGCTGCCATGGTTGCCCGTCAAGGGCATATCAACAAGGTGGCCAGTGTAAAAACCTACAAGGAAATCGCAAAGGGTGGAACCGAGCGCGATGACCTCAAGACGGTAACCATTGCCGCAGCCCATGTGGAATACGAGTCGGCAACCCGACACTATGCCCATGTGGATTGCCCGGGCCACGCCGACTACATCAAAAACATGATCACCGGTGCCGCTCAAATGGACGGTGCCATTCTGGTGGTCGCCGCAGATGCCGGTGTTATGCCCCAGACCCGTGAGCA
>SYLG01000033.1 GCA_005808665.1 Planctomycetia bacterium
CTCCTCCCTGGCACATCTGAGTAAAGTCTCGAGATCGTGTACCGTTTCCAAAAGTATGTCGGGTGACTGCATGCCAGCTGGTATCGCTGGAAAGACCCATTCGTGTCAACTAAAATCTCAAAATCCCGTGAACGCATACGTATAATTGTAATCATTTGAAGCACCCTTAATATACAGAGAGATTTTCTTTTTATTTAATGCTACAACAATATTGTTGGTAGTGCCGTTACCCAAGTCGATGATCCGTTGCCAATTGCTACTGCTGTTGTCGGCAATGTTGGTGGAATTGAACCAGCCTTGGATCGTGAATCCCGCATATTGACCCAACATCAAATCGGGAAGATTGCCATAGGCGGGAAAAGTGGTCGAGCTTTGGAAACTGTTCCCGGGGGTTGAAGTGGTGGAAAGGATCGGGGTTATCGATGTGCTGTAAGGGCTTCCGGTGGTGATCGTAGTGGCAATGGTTTTCAGGTTGGACACCGTGGGATTGGGATACAGGGTATCCATTTGAGCCCAGGTGGAAGCTCCATTGCCATAAGCATTCTGACCAAGCAAATCACTAAGTCGATCCGGAGCCATTTGCCCCAACGAAGCATCCAGTCCGGGAATTTGAGGCAAGGCATCCTCCGCCAGACGAAGGGATTGGGAGATCGTATTCAGGTTGGCAAACGAAGGGTTGATCCGGTTTTCCAGGATTTCCAAAAGGGGACGGCCCAATGGGACAGAAACCGGCCGGGAAAATTTGGATTTTGGGAAGAATTTGGCGAAACGCTTGAACATCATCCGCTCCTTGAAAAAAAGGGGGGAATGGGTCATTTAGGGGTACAAAACAATCTCCGTAGGCATTTTCCCTATGGCTATAGGAAATATTACCCTCTGCCAACTCATTTAGGGCCAAAAAGGATCGTTTGTTGTCCCTTTTCAACCCCACCCATGCCATCCTTCAGGACAAAGTTTATCTTCCTTGGGAAGGTGGATGGGGTCGTGCTGAAATTGCCAAAGGTCAGGTTGCGGGCCAGTTCCTGCACCGCTTCCACCGTTGCGTTTTCGGTGAATGAGATCACAAGCGATTTGGTGCCCACCCCTCCTTTATAGGAAGCGATCTGATTGCCCGATAACATTACCCGATTCCCGGTAAGGGTCACCAAATCCGACCCTTTGCTGTTCAATCCCAGGTAATCCGAGGGGGTTCCGTTGGCAATGGCTACGGACAGTTCACCACCCGAAAAACGGATATTGTCCACATCGGAAAGGGTGATTTCCCGGTCCAGGAATACCCTGCCCCCTCCCTGGCGATAGTGGACCGACGATTGCGAAAACCGGATGGTTGGCGCATTGTTGATAGCTTGGACCTGAACAACAATGGTCAATGCCTGGCTTTGGGCGTTTTCCCTTCCGGTCCCATCATTCAGGACAAAGGAAATGGCCCGTGGCTTGGTCGAGGGATTGTCACCTGCCACGGAAAATTGGATGTTCCGGATCAAGGCCTGGGTGGCCTCGGGGGTGGAATGGGAATGGAGGTTAACAACCAAAGGCAGGTTGTCCTTGCCGCCCGAGAAGGTACCCATCAACTTGCCCGAATAGGTAACCTGATTGCCTTGGACCCCGATCTGGCCAGATTTACTCCCCTGGTTTTTGATGGTAAGCCGATCCTCTGCCGTGGCATTAACCTCCCCATTTACTCTCAACATTCCGAGATTGAAATTCCGGGGGGCATCGAGGTCTGTCAACCGGACATTTCCGCCCAAGGCAACCGGTGCATGTCCTTCGGTGAAGAGGAGGTGCTGGAATGGCGTGGCCGTAAGGAGAGGCGTTTCATTCAGGGTACGACCGAGCAACCAGGACCTCATCTGGGTAGAGGAAGCCAGTTCAAGCCTTTCCGAGACCACTTGACCGTTGGAAGGCTGCTGATTGATTTGGATGTTCAACGATTCCGCCTGGTGCGCCAAATAGTGGGCAGATCCCAGGATGGCCCGGGCTACGGCTATCTTTCCTTGTGCTTTTTCGACCTTCAAAAGATTGGTAAGCACAGCAGGCGAAGGGGCCCCCGAAGGATCAATCACAAGCCTGTAGACTCCGGTGATGTAGCGTTCGGCGGCCTTGGTACCTTTTTGAAGGGTGGCCATCCTGGCTGCACATTCGGGGGAGGAAAGGATGTGGGACAAAACCTCGGTTTCGGAATGGTTTGATTGCAGGAGCTTCACCCATGGGGCAATTTCAAAGGGTTGCCCGGTTCGACCCAAATAATTTTTGTACCAGCCACCTACCATCAGGGAATAGGCCTCGGAGCTGGTTCCAATCTCGGTGGCCATGGCGGTTCGGGAAAGGGAATGATTGTCCAGCCTTCGGCTACTCTGGTCGAGGTAGGCCGGATTCGGTTGGCGCCCCAAAACCTGGGCAAACACGGTTTGAACAAATTGTCGTGAGGCGCCCTGATCGGCGAACAGGGTTGAATCCACCGATTGGACAGGGTTAGGCAACCCGTTCAGGACCGCGCATCCATTGACCTTTATTTGTTCCATGTTGGAATGGTGGAGCTGGTTGTTCCAGGTTTGAAGGATTCCCGGAGCTGCCCAGCCATTTTCGCCAAGAGTATTTGTGACAAGTTGGTCGATACCCTCGCCACCCTCGATGGACAGGTTGCCCAGGAGTTGGTCGCCCAGGCTGATGAAGAAGCTGTCAAGGCCCTCGTTCCCCTCGATTCGCAATCCATTCAGCCCGCTGTTTTTTCCTACCGAGACACTGTCATTTCCAGTTCCAAGGTTCAGCAACAGCGTAGTGGGGGTGGAAAACTCCATACCCAATGTGCTTGTGGAAAGGGTCTGTTGGTCCAAAACAAAACTGCGCCCATCCGCAAACAGCGTATCATCGGCATGAACGGATTGGTATCCGCCAACCTGGGCTGCCAACGGGGTATCATGGATCCCCTTGAGGCTGGTGAGAGCCATGGAAAGGACCTGATCGGTGGACCCGCCCTGGATGGCGAGCGTACCGGAATGGATCGTTCCCAAAAGATTCGTCGTGATCTGGCCATTGAAACCATGGGCCGAAACACCCGTGGCAAGGGACACATGGGAGGCATTTCCGTTCTGGCCGAGGCTTTCCAGGCTGGAGGTGGGAGCCGTTTCCAATCCCTCATTGCCAAACAGGGAGACGATGCCACCATGGGCAACAATCCTGGACCCGTTTTCAACAAGGATCTTTGCCGGACCATGGGATCCGGACAGGGCGTTCAGCGAAACGCCTGCGGAAGCTGTGATGGCTGATGGGACATGGAGGGTACCTTCGTTGGACAGGTGGATGTCGCCTCCGGCAAATAGCCCCTTCCCTGGCAATCCGTCCTTGGCCCCGATGGTCAACTCGCCTCGGTTCTGAAGAGAGATATCTCCCAAACGGCTTCGGCCGGAAATATGGCCGGTTACGGTTTGGATCGGGCTTGCTGTGGTACCGATGCCCAAAAGGCCCTCGATCCTGACTTCGGATCCCTTTACCAAAGGGAGAGCTGGCCCGGACCTTTTGATTGGGGTGCCGGATCGGGTCGAAGAGGGACCCACCGCCTTTGTCGCAGGCGGAACATACGCCACCACAGATCCCTGGTCGGCACTCAGGGATACCACCCCATTGCTTGTCATGGGTCCAATGTTCATGTTGCCCAGGAGCTGCTCCGCATAAATCCCATCAGGCGCGGTGATCTGAACTTCATTGAGAATGAGCATGGTGATCGGGTCGGATTCGGTGCCAAACGATCCCCCCGCGGTTGCGGTTAGGGATGCCCCCTGCAAATTGGCCGCACCATCAACCAGGTTAAACTCACTGATGTTTTGTGTTAATGCGGAGGTCCCTGAACCAAAGGCGGAAAATCCGATCAGAACCTTGTCCGTTCCCAAAAGCTGCAACAGGTTCAGGCCGGTTTGGACAAGCGTGGCGGTCTCTCCCGTTACGGTATCAGTAAGGACACAGGTCCAGGATTCCTCCCAGATGGAATAGGCAAGGTTGACCATAATAGGGTCGCCCGAATTGAAAACCACCGATCCAGCCGATTGGGGAATATAAGCCGGACCGGTAGGACTATAAAAGTCAAATCCGGCGGATGCGGAGTTTGCAGATCCATTACCAAGATCAAGCACAAAAGACATCGTCCCTTGTTGGGACAGCCCCATAGGATTGGTTGGGACCGTGGTCTTGAACGGATTCATAAGGGTAAAGGCAAGACCGCCCCCCAGCCCGGTGGATTGGTAAAGGAAGGAAACGGTGAAATCCGCATTCAAACCAACGGTTTGGGAAAGCACCAAGCCGTTGACACTTGGCCAATCGACATTGTCGGGATTGGAGGCCACCTGATTGGTGAAGGTGAGGTCGTTATTGGTGATGCTTACCTGGCCATTGACAGAGCTGGCTGTCCAACCAGTCCCATCCTCATTGAATCCCTCAATGGATTGCCGGTCTGAGCTTGGGTTGTCCAGGATGCTTTGTTCGGCAGTAAGGGAAATGGCTCCACCAGAGTTAATTTGGCCCAGATTCAGGTTTCCCGTCACCTGATTGAGGGACACATTGCTTTTGCTGTAGGCGTCCACCCGACCGACCGCCTCGATGGATAGGGGATCCAGGGGGCCGGATCCCAAGGGACCATTGGCAATGAGGAACAGGTTATTGCTGGTGATGGTGGTTGGGCCGGATCCACTGGAAGAGAGGATGCTCCCCTCGGCAGTCAATCGGACCGTTCCGGGACCCTGGATGGAATCTATATTCATATCGCCAGCCGTTTCGGTCAAAAGGACCGCATCGCCGGATTGTGCTGTGATCGTTCCGCCAACTGCGACATCGACAAAAAGAGGTCGGGTGATAATGACCTGAACCCCGGTGGGAACAATTTCGTAAGGGGGGTTGTCATAATAATACAACTGGGATTCGCCAAAGATGTTGGTGCCCACCATCATCACCTCACCCGCCAGCGAGGCCATGGTGAGAAGTTCTTTTTGGACGGGGGTCAAGGTCTGGTTTTCGATATCAGCAAGGGGAATGACCACCGGAGACTTGCTATTTCCAACAGATTCTGAAGCAAACAAAGCCAGGTTACCGGCCTGGATATTGACCTTGCTGGTTGGGGTGTTGCCCAATCCATCCTGTTTTTCCAGGGCGACCAGGGAAATCCCGGCAATGAGTCCAAACGCCGAGGTGCTTCCCGCAGTCAACTGGTCCACGGTCGAAGCAGGGGCAATGAAAACATAAGTGGAATCATAGGTCCCAAATTGCGGAAGGGTTTGCCAGGTGGGGCCAAAAGCAAGCGTGTTTGCAAAGGAAGTCACGCACTGTTGCCAGGTATCGTTGGCCCAGGTTTGGACCTGGTCGTTGGTTGCGGTGGGGATACCATAGGCCGCCGCAACCTGCGGTTCCAGGACGCTTATATCATCGGCATTGACGACAAACACCCCGTTCTGGACGGTTCCATTGGGGACAAGGTTCCAATATTGGAGATAATTCCGATCAATCATCCCTTCATAGGTTGTCACGGTCCGGGTGGTGGAATCGGAAATATCCTCGGATAGGAAATCCATGATTTTGGAACGACTGGCGGTAGTCAACTCGACCGTGTTCAAACCCGAACCGTCAGGCAGGAGCCCATCGACAATGCTGCCTTGCAGGGCCGACAGACTTACGGTTCCTGCGGCGCTAACCGACCCGACCCGCAAATTCCCATGGGATTGGGAAGCATAAATATTCACCGCGGCAGTGGCGTTAAAAATCCCCCCGGTGATCGACCCATTGGCGAGCGTTTGCGGATTCAATTCCAGGGTGATCGCCTGGGAAGCGGTCCCGATGGATCCGGTGGTGGAATTCAGGGAGATATTCGATCCCTGAATGCCGGAGCTGCCGTTGGCCGCCGTGATGTTTCCGTTTGCGGTGATTACCACTTCAGCCAGGGCTGGGGTAAGGTAACCAAACCGGAAATCGGAAATGGTCTGCGAAGCAAAGGCTCCCCCATCGGAGGCGGTGAATCCAATAAAAGAGGTCTCCGCATTCAGGACTGCGGCAAGGTTGATGGAATACTGGGTGGAGTAGGTGGCACCGGTGTCGAGGTCGGTCAGAGCCTCGAACAGGGTCCCCGACGATTGATCATAATTGAGGTTGACCAGGATCTGGTGGCCTGAGGCCATATTGATCGGGCCCGTGGGGTTGTAGTTTCCCCATGCCCCATTGGTGACAAAATTGGTCCCAACCGTGTGACCATCGTAGACATTGATTTCAAAGGCGGCGGTGTTCTGGTTATTGGCAATCCCTTCGTAACCAAGCGATCCCCCATAGGACCCGATTGCGTTCAGGCCCTCATTCTGGAAGACAAGGGCCATGCCATCGGCGGGATTGGAGCCCAAGGCCTGGTAAACAAAACTTGCCTCAAAGCTGTTTGTCACCCGAATGGGGGTGTTATACCAGGCGGCGGAAAGTTGGTTGTTGACACCGGGGGGAATCGCCACCAGCGTATTGCCGGCAATTTGAGGCAAATTCGGCTGGAATTGGAAGTTGGTGATGGTCTGGATGGATGTGGCACCCCCATCCCCACCGGTGAATCCCAAATAAGCGGTCGGCCCAAGCAGTGCTTCGAGCCGAACATTGGAATGGACCTTTGTGTAGGTTGTGGAGGTCACGCTATCGACCAGGGTTTCAGTCAGGGTTTGGGAAATTTCATCATACACCAAAGTAACATCAATCGGATGGCCCGAGGCGATGTTTACATTTCCCGTGGCTTGATAGGTGCCGGTATAGTTATTGGTGAGATAATTGGTCCCTATTTGATGGCCATTGTAGATGTTCATTTCATAGGCAACAGTTTGTCCGGTAATACCCGTATACCCCAAAGACCCTCCAACATTTCCAAGAGCGGTTGAGATCTGATTCTGGAAGCTGAAAGTAATTCCATCTGCAGCCCGGGCACCACTCGGAGTGTAGGTGAATTGGGCAATAAAGCTGCCTGTTGAAACTTTGGTAGGGAGCCAAGCGCTGGTGGCCGTGTCATTGACGCCATCGGTTAGTTGAAGGGATATTGAATTGTTACCGATCACAGCGCCTTGTGTTTGAAAACCGGAAAAACCAACAATGGCTTCCACACCATTCACCAGGGACCAATCATTGGTTCCTCCGGAGAACCCGGTAATGGCAAGCGGTGTTGTGGAGATATCATCCACGGCAAGGTCACCAGGGGAGGAAAGGAATACGCCCTCCTCACCAAAAGCGGAAACGGAAAAACCGCTGGTGGCATTGACGCTTAGGGGCAATTGTTCGGATCCAAGACTTCCCTGGGTGGCGGTCAACTGGATTTCATTGGCTGTAATTCCTTCCGTGCTGGATTGTGACAGGTCGCCCAGGGTATTGATGCTGACGTTACCCGCAAACAGGACCCCACCACCAAGGATGACGCTTGCGTTGGAGTTCACAGACAAATTGCCGGTTTGCATGGCCCCAAAATCGATGGCAATCGGATTGTCCGCTTTGAGAAAAGAGTAAAGGTTAAGGCTGTAACCGCTTGGATATTGGTAGTTTATATACTCTGCAGGCATTCCATTGGCGTACTCGTTATGCTTTTCAGGGGTAAAATATGCGGTGAAATATCCGTTGGTGGTTTGTTCCGCCACAAGGTATTCGGTAAACTGATATCCCGATGGGAGGGTGTAATTGCTTGAGGGGATGTTCACTCCGGGTGGATTTGTCGATCCTTCTGCCAGAACGATCTGTGCGGGATTAGAGATGTAATAAGGGTCAAAGACAGTAAGGTTACTCCCATCGGTTGGCGACCAATGCAAAAGGACATCATCCACAAAGACATTGCTTTGAGTGCTGGGATCGCCACCATAGGGGGATGCTCCTGACAATTGGAGAGTGTAATTCCCAGCCTCGGTCACTTGGAATGGGGCGGATGTAATAAAATAAGTCCAGCTGGTTAAACCCGGGGTTATCCTACCCAATTGGGTTCCATCAATGCTTACAGTAATCGGATTGTTTTCATATCCACTTCGTTGGGCGGCAAAAAACGATACGGAATAATATCCTGGATACAGGTACACACTTTGGGTAATGTATCCGCTATTTTGGATAAACGCACAAGCGTTGTCGGCATCCAGGGGAGTGGCCGGGGAAAAAGCACTACCCGTGGTGGCAAGGCCTGCATTGTTGGAGCCTTCGGTATAAGGATCGGGGTTGTTGAACTTCCATCCAAACCCACCCTCATTTAGTGTTAGTGCATCTTGTGCTGAGGTTGGGTAGGTATATGTTTTGGGGTCGAGATTTTGTTGATTTGTATAATTGAGGGCAAAATTGGAATTGGATACCTGGGGGCCAAAATTCCAGAAACCACCGTTAGGGGAATTGTCAAAAGTGGTCCATACATCCCCCCCCACATTGAGACCCCGCCAGAGATTGGCACTGGCCGTTTGGCTGATTAGGGATCCCGAAACGGGATTATAAGTTGTTTCAGAGGAAGTGGATGTCACATTTGGTGCAGCAGGATAGGTTTGAACCTGGGAACCGGCAATGTAGGGAGAGGTATAGGTCGCCAAACCTTGACCGGGCTGGTAAACATATTTGGTATTCTGTAATTTAAGCGTATCCTGGATCTCTATCGTTCCCGATACTTCGGTGGTTCCTGAACTGATTCCCTCAAGGACCAATTCCATTCCCGTTTCATTGTTTATGGAGGCCAAACCCGGTCCTCCGATCATGTTGATTTTCCCCCAGGAGGTTGTGGAAATAATCTTGCCTTTCAAAATCGCCCCTACCTGGGCCGAGGTGGTGGCTATCGGACTAATCGTGATCTGGTTGGTTTGAGCATTGTAGATTGCCGTAAAATCGATTTCCCCGGTGCCAAGGTAGCTGGCGGGAATGGAATAAATCGGTGAGGTTACGGTTCCACCTTGATAGCTTGCCTGGTACTGGGTCAGCGTGGTTCCCAAGCCAGCGGTCAAATTGATGTTGATATTGGTGGAAATACCGACATTGATTGGAGCATTGATGTCAATGATCAGGGCGGTAATCGATACCTGGGCTGCCGTCAATCCCCCCATCAGGTAGGGACTGACCTGGGAATCCTGCCCTTGGGCAAAGATGGTCTGGTCGGGAAGGAAAACGGGAAGGTACCCCTGACCGTTGTTGCCATCTCCCACCAGAACATAACTTCCATTGGCGGAAAGAATGTTGCCGCTTCCCGTATAACTTGTTTGACCTTGAGTAGCAGTTGTATCTTGATAATTACCCTGATAGGGGGCCGCATTTCCAAACAAAATCCCATAAGTATACTCAGCATTTTCGGGGTAAAACTGACTCAATTCAGTATAACTTTCATCCAACTGCCTTGCACCAGGTCCAATGACGCTTAGGTTATGTGTGGCAATAAGGTAATCGTAGGCGGCCGTTGCGGCCAGGTTGGCGTTCCAACCGGTAGTGGTCCGCCCCGGCTGGAAGGCATACCCTGGTATCGTGTAGTTGGGATTGTAACTTGTGGCACTGATTCCGGGTGGATTCCCGCTTGGGGGTTGTTGGGTCGCCGCCCATGCGTCCAAAATATTCCCGCCCACGCCGTAATAGGAATTGGGTGTGCTAAGCACAAACGCCGAGTTTGGACTGGAAATGGTCACGCTGACCGCCTTGATCGGGGCTATTTCAATAATCGCTCCCATGGCGTTCGTCAGGGTGACATCGCCTGCTGGGTTGTTGAAATAGCCTTCGATGAGCATGGCTGGGCCGGAAGTTGTCCCGGTTCCCACCGCGGAAGGGTAACTTTGGTTCACCTCAATCGTTGGAGTGGTTTCCCCATGGGTGCCGGGAAGGACAAGAGACCCCTGATCAAGATTTCCCCCACCAACCTTCATTAGGGAAACCGTTCCTGCATTTTTCCCATTGAGAATGGAAACCCCATCGAGGAGGAGATAATTTGCGGAGGGGTTGGTTATCGAAATGGAGGGCGAGTAGGCGGAAAGGGTGGCGGTCCCCTCCAGGCTTCCCGCCTTCACCAGGACATTTCCACCCTGGGCGACCAGTCCCGAAAGTTGGAGGGCAGCGACGGGTGTGTTGGACACCGAAGTGCTTAAAATGGCGGCGGTTGCGGGATCGGTCACGCTGCTGGTATTGGGGAGGTAGTTGGTGTTGTAGGCGGCCTGGAAGGGAAAAAACACCTGGCCGGGGAGGACCGGTACCACCTGATTCGGGGAAAGGGTCTGATGGACAAAGGTGGTATGATTGGCAAGGGGTATCGATGGTCCACCATTGATCGTCAAAGCGTCTCCTGAATCATTGACCAAAATATCCAATTGGTAAGCGACCCCGGCCTCCACGGTCCCCCCGAGGGTCGCGCTGCTGGAATTGTTCAAAACATCAAAGGTGTCCGAATGGATGAAATTACGGTCATATTGGGTGCGCCAGTAGGTTGTTCCTGTATTGTTCCCCGGATTGGCCCCCAGATAGAGGTTGCCTCCACTTTGGATGGTCGAGGAGTTACCTACTGAAAGATTGGCATTGGCACCGAGGTAGCAATCCTCGGTGGAGGCAAGCGGAATATCAATGAGGCCCCGCGTCCTTGCATACGCTAAAGCCAAGGTGTTTACACTCGATGTTTGGCCATTGAGGGGGTTTTCTCCGGCAACGATCGACACGGTTCCCAAACCGAAAATCGTGGTATTGGTCCCTGATTGAACCGATTGGTTGACTGTCCAATTACTGGTAGCCGAACTGGTGGCGTTGCCTCCCAGACCCCAAGTTGTGGTGGAGGCACTGGTGGAGGCATTGATAAAGACAAGGGTTCCAATGGCGATGGAGCCCGCCGTTGCGACGATACTTACATCCTCGCCAATCGAAACGCTTGTGGTTACGGTTGCCGTTTGCGAAGTATTGTTCCAATCGAGTGAAACAAGCAGACCACCCGTGGCCAGGTTGGCATTTTCCTGCATTTGGGCCGTTTGGGTCGCCAGGATCGAGATACCCGAGGAGGCACCCCCTACGATTCCGTTGGAATGGATCGACACCCCATCCGCGATCGTTACGGTGCTAACCGGGTTGAAATTGGTGGTGATGCTGCCGCCATACCCGGTCAAAACACCGCCCGCCCCAACCCGTACCATGTAGCCATCCACATCGTTACCGAGGGTAGCCCGTTGAAACTGGTTCTGTGAAGCAATATCGATCGGGCCGGTGGAGGTTAGGGTGGTGCCACTATTGAGGGCGACTGTGGCGCTTGGGCTTGAGCTATTGACGACAACGGTTCCCCCACCCCCTGCCAGGTTGACATTGACCGAATCGGCATAGGCATCATAGGTCATGGTGGTAACTGCCTGAACCGTGATGCTACCCGCGTTGATTGTGCTGGAACCAATCGACAAACTTGCATTGGGTGAATTGGTCGTCTCCGCCCTGGAGGCCTCACCACTAATACGGCCTCCCGATCCTGCCATCGCCTGGGCGGTGTTGGAACCACTAACCGTTGCGGAAACGGACAGCCTTCCTTCTGCAACAAAATCCACATGGGAAAGGGTTGTCGTGATGGTCGGCGTAAAAGTGGATTGGGCCTGGTACACCCCGACGCCCAACCCGGAAATCGTGTAACTGGTTTGGGCGGGAGAGTTGGGGTCCTGGCCACTATCCCGGGCCATTGCCGTGGTGTTGCACTGGGCGTTGATGGTTGCGTTGCCATCCACGGTGAGCGGGACGGGAGTTGCGCTGGTTCCGATGATGTTTGCGGCGATGGTTTCGCTGTAGGTCAGTTGATGGGTTTCGCCGGTCCCGGCTAATCCACCGATGGTTATCGAATATCCATCCGAGGTGATCGTATGATTGCCGGTCGCCTGGAGGAGGAGATCTCCCACGGCAATCGACCCGGCGTTTGCGATTTGGGCCGTGGAGCTGCCATCACAAATCGTATCCGACATAAAAACGCCAATGGAGCCTAGCCCGCCGGCCCCGCCAAAAATTTGGGCCAGGAGGGTGTCCTGGCTAAAGGAACCAACGGTCAAGTCCCCATAATCAACGCCTGGATTTCCCGTTTGAAGAGTGGATCCACTATCGACGGAAGCAAGGAAGGTGGAAGAATCGGTGATGTTGGAATTGCCTCCCGCCCCAGCCACACCAAGGGAAACCGACACGGCTGTGGGAACCGACATGGTGGAAAGGGAACTATTGCCGGTAGCTTCCACAGAAACACCAGTGCCGGTGGTGGAGACCGTGGCTCCACGAATCAAAGCCTCCACTGTATCCGTAGTCGTGATTTCGGCAAGGGAAATGCCAAGGGAGCCGCCAGCCTCACCCACGGACAGGGCCCCCGCCCCTACCGAAGCGTTTAATGTGGATTCTTCCAGGGCGGCGACGGTTATCCCATCGGCGCCCTGGTCATTACCGGACCCCATTTGGGTCAAGATGGAGGTCAGGTTGGTCCCATACAAAAGCCCAGCCATTACAGTGTTTTCCGTGGTTATGGCAGCGGAGGCTCCTCCCCCGGAAAGAGCCGCCCCATCGCCGGCCGCAACACTCACCGCCACAGCGACTACCGTCGCATTGACTGTTTGGTCGGAGGTAGCCTCTACCACAATTGGAACCGAAGCAAGGATCGTGGTCGGGCTGGAAGGATTGGTAGAGGTTGAGCCAATAAAAGCTTCAACCGTATTTCCGATGGTAATTTTGCCGATGGCGGAACTGGGAGCCAGGGCAATCGCTGCGGAACCGACAGAAACGGCAAGGCTCCCTGCCCCACTACTAACCTGGTAGCTGGATTGATCCAAGGCGGAGACGGTTAGCGTTTCTTCGGCCGTACCGTTCACGGTTGTGGTTCCCCCGCTGATCGAGGATTGGGCAGAATCGGTGACATCCAGGTAAGCAAAGGCTCCCGAAAGCGATAAAGAAAAACCTAGAGATGCCGCCAAAGCGACATCCACCGCCACCCCAAAAGCGATCGAAGTGACATCGGGTTTCAACAGGGATTCCACGGCAAGGGAGGCGGTTGTGATGGTAGCATCGCTGAGGGTGGCCTCTACCGAATTGCCGGAAGTGTAGCTGTTGTAGGCTCCCCCAATCGCCACCCCCACGCCAGGACCATCGGACATCTGACCTGCCACCGTAACCCCACCTGCGTCGGAATAAACCAAAAGAGCATTGGTAGCGGCAATGGTAACCTGTTCGGCTTCAATGGTGGTTAGGGTATTGTCTACTTCAATTGTGGCCGCCGTATCGAGGTCCACGGTAGTATAAATCAGGGCTCCGGCGACGGCCACACCTATGGCAGCACCGCCTTCGGTTGCAGATTCTCCCTGGGCACTACCGGCGATCGCCAGGGACCAGATGGAATTGCCATCCGGATCAGGCAGTTCCGAAAGGGGTGACACGATCCCTGTAGGGGCATCGCTTTGACGGCCGGAATAACTTTCGACGGTCAATTCCCCCTCTCCGAGGTTGATTTGGGAATCGACTATCGACGCTACGGTCTGAGCAAGGTTGGAACCATTGTTTTCGATATTGGTGACCACCACACCGGCTCCCACCCCGTCACCAATTTTATTTACCTTTTTCGAAAAGGGTTTATTCGCTTCCAAGGCCACATAGCCGGCAAAGGAGATTAGCACCGGGACAAAAGCAGCAATCACCTCCAGAGTGGCCGGATGACTCCCTTGGACGCCAAGGATGTTGCTGCCGGTGACCTGGGCCTGGGTATCGGGGGCGATATTGGTGGTCGACCACATCCCTCCCAATATTACCGCCATTCCGGCAGGTACGGTTACATTCACCCCGGCACTGAACACAAAACTGTGGGAGAAATCCTGGGCGATCAATTCCAGCGCCCCTTCCAGATTTTCCATCTCGCAATCGCTAATCGTTGCATGGGTTGTATTGATCAGCGTGTTCATGGCCCCGCTGACACCTACCCCGATCACTGTTTTGGGTAATTCATCATTTTCAGGGTGTTCAAGGTCCCTTCTTTTCACTGTTATCGTCAACACTCCCGCCGCTGCCCAGACCTGATCGGCCGTGGTCGCCTCAATCGTTGCCTCCTCCAGATCAGAGGCGGTGACATTTTCGAGCGTCGCCTGGGTGTTGTTGGTAATCTGGTTGTAGGCAACCGAACCGGCCACATTCAGGTCCGAACCAGTGACAACAGATACCTGCATTCCCCCGGAAAAGGAGCCGACTTTCTTGGCATTGTCGGCGATCAATTCGACTTGGTAGTTATGCAAAGTTGCGTTGGCAAGAAGTGCCAAAACAGTGGATTCATAAACCACCACCGAGGCGGATCCGGACAGTCCCACGGTTAGCCCGGTTTTGCCATGGGCGTTGACAATGGCGGCAGAACCCGAGATGGCATGGGCATAGGTTATATTGGATGCTTCAATGCTCAACTGGTCGCCAAGCTGCCCAGTGAAAGCACCCGTATCGTTGATCCAGGCATTTACCGAATCGTTGATCAGAGCGGCAGAATAATCCCCCGATACCGCCCAGCCCCATTTCCCATGAATGTCGGATGCCGCCTGGGCTTGTCCTCCTTGACCCACATTTGCCCCTCTTGGGGCCGCGGCATGGGCCACCGATTTGCCGTTGGGAGCGTATTCCCCAACCAGGGAACCGGGGTTGATCAAGCCCCTTGCCTGGGCCATGATCTCGACCGTCCCAAGGGTATTGAAAGTAGAGGCCTGGGTCGGAGTGGCCGTTGCCGAGGTGTTTCCTACCGTTGCGGAAATGTCCCGGGTCAATTCGACCTGGGAACCACTGAATCCAATCGCTTTGGCCCCACCGTAGAGCATCGCCCCGGAAAGGACCCAAAGGGAGCTTTCATCGGTGGCCTCTACTTTAAGCGTTCCGTTGGTTCCGGGATTTGCGATGATTACAAGAGGCAAATTGTCGGAAATCAGTTGGGCAAAGGTGGTTTGTTTCTTTTGGACCGCTCCCTGTTCCCCCATGTTCAATACGGCGAAACTTCCCTCAAAGCCAAACCCTGTACTTTTTCCCCCGGCTTGGGACAAAAGGACACTGGTGACATAGGTGATCGCCTCGACCGTAAGGCCACTGTTTCCATAATGGACATTGGTAGAGGAAAACGGGGTGCCGGTGTAGGGCGAAACGGATTGAATTCCCTGTCCGCCTGAGGGGGAAACAAAAGCATAGCCGCCGCCCAGTAACGCCTGGGTATTGTTTTCCATCGACATGTAATTGAAGGAGCCACCCATCGTCAGGCCCGAATTGGAGGTGTCAAACAGCGAACTTCCAATTTCATCTTTCTTTATTCCATAGAGTAGCCAGGTGACACTCAAACCAAGATAGACCATACCCGTGGCGCCGGTTTGAACCACCGTGGTTGCCGCTTCCACCGTGACCCCTTGCTCCTCTTCCACCTCCTCGGCGACCTCGGGGTCCTGATTGATCTGGGCACCGTCGGCGATTTGAGCCAAATTGGTGTTATTGATTTGGATCACGGAAATACTGGCACTGATGGTCCAGGCGAGAAGGGGGTCCAGGTTTTTTCCCGCACCAAGGGCGTCACCATCGTCCTCACCAAGGGTTGCGGTGTTGGCGGTATGGTTCAACAACCAATTCGAGATCCCTGCGTTCGAGGAAAAGAGGAGATTTCCAATAAATTTTTCAATGGTGGCAATCACATTGCCAGCGCCTGCTGGTTCGGAATCATCCTTCATTTGGGAAAGGTTGGTCTCTTTGATAATAAAGGGATAGAAAATATCGGATAAAACGCTAATATCCGCCGCACTGACCTGGGCGTTGGAGGCGATGATGGCACTCGAATTGTTGTCGACAAAGGCCCCGTTGAACGCAATGGCGACCGCTTTGTCCGATTCACCGGTTCGTGATTTGCAAATGGTGGCGGCGGATTCACTGTGGAGGATTTCATCAAGGATGCTTTTCACGGAAACATCACCATAGGAGGTAATGACCGCATTTTCCCCTACAAGTGCCTGGACTGTGTTGGTGACAAAAACCAGGGCGGGAGCGGCACTTAATTCGAATTCATTCGGAATATCCGCCCCAGCGGGAACCTTATGCTTGATATGGTGTTCCTCAGTGATGCCATGGCCCCCATGACCCCTAGGTTTCCATTTGCCATTACCCCAAGGGTCCCAGTTGCCATTAAGATGAGTGACATAAGCAAGCATGTTGAACAGCCCGATCGAGGAAATCACCGTAACCCAGTCCATGGATACCAAATTCGCTTTGATTTTGATCGCCGAATCCGGATGGGACGACTCCTCGGCAAGGGACACCTCGGCCCCGGTCATGGTGTTATCCATCGCAGTCGTCAAAGGAATGAAGGGCTGCATCTGGATCAGAATCGGGGGGGTTGCCATCGCATCCTGCAAAGTCGCTGCCATACCCAACAAAAGCGTTTGGGGTTGGAACTGATTGGCGGAAACCACCGCGTAATAGGTTTGGCCATCCATCATGCCCAAGCTGGGCATGTTCCAGCAATCATGAAACACCAAAGAATCCCCCGTCTGGATCCCCTGGAATCCCGTGGTTATTTGCCAAGGGTTTTCGGGTGTGCCTGAACCGGTGACGCTTGACCGGACTTGGGGGAGCGCATTAAGTGCCTCGATCAACTCGGTTACGGTAGCATTGAACGCAATCGAAGCCGTCGTCAGGCTTTGCCCATTCCCATCAAGGGTTAGGGTAAAGGAACCCGAGGTCGCCGTGGTCCAAACCTGGCTGGTGTTTGTAACCAGCTCCTTGGCCAGGATGTTGGTCTGGTAGCTGCCATCCAGAAGCAGGGTGCAATCAAAGGTGACCGACCCGTAACTTAAACCGACCATCGTCCAGGGCGCATCCCCGGTGCCGAGCCCCAATACGGTTACGCTCACCCCGGCAAGACCGTTGAGTGCCGCCTCGACCTGGGAAGCGGTAGCGTTGTAGGCCAAGGGACCGGTGGTAACCGTTTCCGTGCCGATTTCAACTGAGATGGTAAAAGTACCTGAGGTGGCAAAGGAGAAGAACTGCAGGGCTCCCGATGAAACCACCGAGGAATAGGCCGCACCGCCCCCCAAACCAGCACCATTCGTGGAGGTGACAAGGGCTGTTTGGGGCAAATCGAGAAGGATTTGCCCTTCGGAGGCTACCGCTCCAGAAAGCGTATAATTTTGACCGTTTTTATCGGTAAACCCTTGCCCGAATTGAAAATCGACCGGAGTGCCATTGGTTTCCAGGGTGGTTTGTAACGATAGCACATATTGCGGAAGCTGGGGCACGAAATTGGCATTGATTTGGTTATAAGCGTAGTAGATTTCCCCATTGGTGAACCCATAAACCGGCTTTCCGGGAACCGCCTGGAAAATCACCCCTGTGCCATCGGCAAAATTGGGATCGTAGTCAAAAACCAGACCGACGCCCGTTTCCAAGGTGCCCACAGGCAACTGATACTGCCCGGCGATCACCCAAGGATCGTTCTCATTGCCACTGCCGGTAACCGTGACCACCATCCCGCTAATGGCGTTGATGGCAGCAGCCACCTCGGAAGCGGAAGCGTTCCAGGCAATTGCTGGGGTTGTGCCAGAACCTTGGGGTGGGGTCACATCCAGCGTGAAGGTGCCGCCATTGGCATTGTTCCACAGGGAATACGAACGGTTGGAATTGAGCGTTGTGGCTAAAGTCTGGTGGGACGAGGGGAAGGAGGTGCTTGAACCACTTAGAAAAGCCTGGTTGGCAACTGTCAGCAGGGTGGGAACCGCATTTTGGATCGCCGGATTGGCCGATTCGCTTTGGGCAAGATTCAAGGCGAGCTGGATCACTCCCGGGGTGGCAGGATTCACCACCGCGTAGTAAATCTGCTGATTGTTCAGATTGCCTAGGGGGTTGGTGAGTCCACCGATAAAAGTCAGTTCTTGCCCATTGGAAAGGGCGGGCGGACCGTTGGGTGGAATCGTCCAAGCTTGTCCCGTGGCGGGATTGAGTGAAATCGGGTTGAGATCGAGTTGGCTGGCCGAAACATCAAACGAGGAGATTGGGATATAAGTATTATCATTGGTTTTAAGGAGGCAGTTGCTGTTAAGCACAACGATATTCCCCTGAGGATCCACCAACTGGATTCCCAAGGGGAAAGGGGAGTTATCGGTGGGAGGCAAAATAATTACTCTGTAGCTGCCTGAAAGGGGCCCAAGCAGGTTGCCGTTGGCGTCGTTATACCCGAGAAATTTCCCAATGGCGGGAGCAAAGGTGACGGTTTGACCGTTTGAAAACAGGGGAGTTGTCCCATCGGCCAAAGTGCTGTAGCCAAAGTAGATGGCATTGGCAACTCCGACATCGACAATAGTGATGGGGACGGCCAATCCACTGGAATTGGTCAGGGTGGGAAAACCGGTTCCAAAAGAGATGGGAATGCCGTTTTGGGCGTTTTCCAGGGTGGTGGCCAGCTGCAACTGCTTGGGGTTTTGCGTTTGGGTGATGGCATAATAAGTTGTGTTCGGTACCAGGCCGGGGACCGTGGCCCCATCGACGCTCTGGAATAGCAGGGGCACGCCGGTTACAAAGGTTACAGGGGAAGGAAATACCAGACTGCTGGTGGCAAAATCGACCGTAAGGGAAGGATTGAAGGAGAGGGTTTCGACCGGGTTTGAACTGGGTGGAACCCAGGTGGTATGGATGGTTCCCTCCACAATCGCCTGAACGATTGCGTGGGTATCCACCACCGCAACACCCAACCCGACCGTCCCATCACGATAATCATTGGTAATGGCTTCGACTTCGTTTTCGTCGGTGGCTTCCGCCACAATCGAAACACTTCCCTCGGTATTGATCGTGGCGCCGGGTTGGACATGGATGGTAGAGATTGTGTTCAATACGCCTGTGGCACCTGCAATCGCTATCGCTTTGGGATTGGTAACAGTGATGCCATTGTTTTTATTCGCCATGGCTTCGAGTTGGATGGCATTTTCGACCGTGGTTCCCAAGCTGACATTCCCCGTGGATTGAATGGCTGCACCGCTATTCATGTCAATGGTGGCCGAAGCATCGGTTTGAAAGTAACCAGCCGCGGCACCATATCGGCCACCACCGTCAAACCAATCGGGGAGGGAATATCCTTTTACTTTCGTTTGGTTGTCGAAGGTTCGCATGTAGACGGCTTTTCCGGACGCATTGGCGTCGGCCGTACTGCTGATGCTTACGGTCCCAGAGCTTGAAAGGCTACCCCCAAGAGTGATACTGGAAGTCGGTTTCCAAACCTGAATCGCCAAAGGGAGGCTGCCAAAATCAGGCACATGGAAAAATTCTGTTACGACTTTGCTAAACGGGGCAATAAACAAGGATGTAGTATTGGAGAAAATAAAAGAGTTGCCACTATCAGCCGTGATTTTAATGTTGCCGCCATCGATGGTTGTGTTTGAACCGACGGTAATGGAAGCATAGGTTTTGAAGTTACCCAAATCTTCGAGCTGTACAGTAAAATTGAGATCTATATTTTTATGTACATCATCTGCTGTGATGGTAATGGCCCCGTCCTGGGCGTCAGTGGCGCCATTAGCGAGCAGTTGGACCCCAGTATTAATGGTGATTTTTGGTGCCGCTAATGTGATACTTCCAGCTATACCTGTTGCTTGATCTAATGTGTTAATGATAACATTAGAATTGATAATAATTTCTTCGTCATCGGTACAGGAAAAACTCCTTCCGGTCCAATTATCACTAATCGTAGTGGACAGGACCACCCGGTTTTCCAACGATTCAAAACCGTCCCCAATGGTCAGACGGTTGACCCGTTTTTGCTGTCCGGCCCGAAAGGCATCCAGGGCAGTTTTTTTGGCAAAATCAAAAATTTGGCCAAAAAATCGAGGATACAACCCTTTGAGTTTGTTCATGATGGGCTCACAGTTCAATTCAAAATGGTGAAAACAGGCAAATCAGAGGAAGGAATTTTAGCGAAAAGATTCCCTAACCGGAAATCTCACCCCACCAATTATACTTCCCTATTATACGGATCACAAGAAAAATGGTTCGCTGTAAGGTCAGTCGTCATGGGGTAATCCTTGCAAATCCCCTAATAAATGTTTTTGGTTAGGTAAAATAGGAAAAAAAACGAATCATTCTGTTTCAATGAGAGCATCCAACCTTGCCCCTCCGAAATCCAAACCCGGACCATCCCCGATTCGGTTGGTCCCCTTGTCCTGTTTCCGCGTTTCGGTCATTTCTTCCCCCGCCTGCAACCGGAAAAGGCACTGGATGCATTGGTCTCCCAGAAAGGCCAATACGCTTTCGCTGGACGGTTCAAACTATTTTTCCTCCCACAAAATCCAGTGCTTTCCCTACCTGGAGGAATAACCTTGCGGCGAGAAAATCACCTATTCCCTATGGTTGTTGGGTGCCTCAACCAAACCTCAGGATCGCAAGGAAGTCAACCCTCTTGTGGCCTAATTCATCCTTTGCCAGGACGGCAACGACCCAGGTTTTTTCATGATAGCCAAATCAGACCGTGTTGTTTTTTGCCAGGGAATTCTTGGCAAGGTGGAGGCAGGAAGTAGCCTTGGGGGTCAGGACAGGGCGCGCTGGGGTCCGGACAGGGGCTATTTGGACCGATCAACCACCCCCGAAAACAGGATAAAAAGCCAACTACCCGGGAAGGATTCGAACCTTCACAAAGAGCGCCAAAAACTCTTGTGCTACCGTTACACTACCGGGTAACTATCCCAAGTTTACCCCAAGACAAAGTTAGTCTAGTTTATTGGGTCAATGGGGTCAAGCGGGGTCGCCATGTCCGGGAATATTCCACCACAAAATACAGCCCACCCCCCTGCAAAAAGCGATGCCGATCCCCAAAGAACCGCCGTCCATGAGGCCGGCCATGCCGTGGTTGCGTTTGTGCTGGGCAGGCCGGTCGCAAATGTTTCCATTCGGGCCAGAGGTCGTTTTGCAGGTTTGTGCCGATTTCAAAAGGGAAAGGGCAAGCAAACAGAGGATTTTGTCGATCGCGAGATGCAAATATCCCTGGCCGGGGTTGCCGCGGAGATTCGGCTTTTGGGAAGGGCCGATGCCGGTGGGGCACAATCCGATCTCATCCGGGCCATGGATCTTGCCCTGATGCGGTCGGGAACCCGGGAAAAGGGCGAACGATTGGTCCGGCGCACCCTCGATAAGGTACTGCATTTTTTGGATCAACCGGGGCGTTGGCCGGCCGTATTGGTCATTATGGAAGAGTTGATCGCCAAAGAAACCATTTCAGGGCGGGCGGTCAGCCATTTTGTTCTGGAGGCAAAAAAAAGGGTCTGACCTTGCCCTTGCGGGGTGCTTGGGAATCAAGCCCCCTTAGAAATCGACCTGGGCCTGGAGGCCAAAGGCATCCGCCCGGCTGTTGTACATCGGTTGTTTGGAATTACGATCGTTGATGAGTTGGGTACCATTGGGAGCTTGCAACCAAACGGGAATGTAGTTGAAGGACAACTTGGTGTAGGGGTTCATGTACCAGTTCAGGGCAAAGGTAGGGTCCATGATTCTTCCCCCCGAGATTTGCTCGGAGTTCAGGGTCATATAGTTGAAACGGACGGCTGCCTCCCAGGCACCCCCCCACGGGTTGCCCTTGCCCGAATTGGTTTTTGGCTTGATACGGTCAAACACGGCCAGGTTCCGGTCGTAGACCCTGTGTTCGCCCGTGAGAAAATAGGTCGCAAAGACATAAAAACCACCCACCAAGGGGTTTGTTCCCAGACTTTTGATGTTTTTTTCGTTATAGAGGTTGCGGTTGTTGCTGAAGGTGCCCTGGACGAGGTCCCCTTCGGCCTGAAGGGAAAAGGGTCCTTTGACAAAAGCGGTTTCCAGGTGAAAAAACTGGAAATAGTCCACGGGCAAATTGAACGCCCAAATCATATTCTGGTTTTGCTGGAAGGAAGCGGTTCCATATTGTCCCTGGATGACTCCCAATTCCGGAGCGTTACCTCCAAACTTGCCGATATTCAGGTTGTTGTTGGAGGGGGCCACTATCGCATACGAAGCCCCGGCATGAATAACCTCGGCACCATCCATCTCATATTTGAAACAGTGGGTAACGCGACCTGCTCCGCCTACCCCTCCGTTGTCGGTCAAATCATCCCCATAAAAATCGTTGGCACCACGAAAGGCACTGAAAAACCAGGTCCATTTCTCCTCCTCGTCCCAGTCGTAGAAACCGACGCCGGTCCGGCGAACAGGGTTAAAAAGGAACTGGCTGGAACGATCTATGAAGGGGTTGAAACGAAAGCTGGTCATTTCCTCAAGGCTGAAGGGTTGCTTGAAGTGGCCGATGCGGACCCGACCAAGCAAAGGAACCTCTTTGACATCCATGTACAAATCGGTGATGGAGGGCCTTCCAAAGCCTCCAAAATCAACCTGCATGCGATAATCAATATTTTCGGAAACGGAACCAAAGGCGGTGATGCGGGCACGCTTGAATCCGGTCCCGGTAGGTTCATCCCCGACCGATTTGATATTTTGTTCGTCTTGAGTGTACCAGACCGAGTTGACAGAAAAGACACCACCAATTTGGACCAGTGGATATTTTTTCGCCCCGCCCACCAAGGGAGGCAAAACCATCGGCTCGCCATATTGATTGGGCTGGGGACCTTCGGGTGGCACCATGCCTGGGCCTTCCCGGAATCGGTCGAAAAGGCCTGGACCCGGGCTTGGTTCCCCATATTCATTGGGCTGGGGGCCCAACGGTGGAACCAGGGGACGAGGTGCTCCTGGCCGTGGAGGGTCAGGAATGACAAGGGGAGGAACGGTTTGCGCTGGGGTGGCTTCGTCCGGGGCCTGGAATGGGGATCCAAACAGTTGTTGTTGGCCAATATCCATGGATAAAACGATTAGGAAAGCCGTAAAGGCCCGATTGAATTTCCAGGTAGTCACCCTGTTTTCCGCCCAAGAAATCATGAGTAAAGTTTGCTGACAACTGCCCCCAATTGCCACCACGGGCCTGTTAACCCAAAGGGGATGGTTGAAACAATAGCAATTGGGGAGATCCCAATGGGGATCCGAAACTTAAAGGGAATTGCGCCGGTTAAGTGTACTTGGAAAACAACAAAAAATTGGGCGCTACAGGATTCGAACCTGTGACTTCCACCGTGTGAGGATGGCACTCTACCGCTGAGTTAAGCGCCCTGTTCGGTTGCCCGGAAAAATCCAGAGGTTTGGCGAATCAGGCTTGGGGGGAATCATCAAACTTGGGAGCCGAGGCAGCAACTCTTTGAGGCGGTTTGGGAGATTCGGAGGCACTTGGTTCCGAACGGGACAAACTGCCTACATCCACATCATCTTCAATCCCTTTGATTCCTTTTTTGAATTCCACGATGGACTTGCCCAAATAGCGGCCCACATCAGGAAGCTTGCGCCCGAAAATCACAATCCCAACCACCAAAATGATGACCCATTCCATGCCTTGGGGCAAAAAATTCAAAAATGCGAAAAGGCTGCTCATTATGGAATTCCTGGGTGGGGCGAGCTGGGGAATCGACCGTTATTATCGCATTCCCTCGATTGGTATTCTATCACCGGGCCTACTGCTTCGACAAGCATTGCCAAAGGTTAGGGGCTAGCCCCAAACAAAAGGGGCCAAATTAGTCCGGCAAAATCCGCAATTTCACCCCAACCGGCAAATGATCGCTGGCACCTCGGGCCCCTTTGTGTTTTTCGGATCCAAAGGCCAAGGGGTGCCCTTTTTTGTTGACATTGGGGGGATACCGCAATACATGCTGGGATTCTGGCACCACCCCCCACCCTTTGTGATCAAGCATACCGGGTGAAACGGCAATTTGGTCAAATTGGTACCAGGATCCGGAATAGTAGTGGGTGCCTGGTTGGCCAAGGCGAAAGCTGCCAAACAGGTTCAGAAGGGAACCCATTTGAGGTTTTTGTGCGAAAAGCTCCTGAGGAGTTTCGACCGCCCTTAGGTGGTCCCGAACGCTTGGTTCATCGGGATTATCGTTGAAATCGCCGCAAACCAGGAGATCCGCCGTGGGGTTGGCCATCAATATGGCCCGAACTTGACCATGGATTTGATCACCATATTTGGCTCTCCCTGTACCCTCTTTGTCGGAAACTCTCGAGGTCCAATGACTTACCACCAGAATCAGGGGGGCTTTGTCCTTCCCGGTTGGATTTTGCACCTCGGTTTTGAGAATTCGAAGTCGTTTTCCCCAAAGTTGGGTTCGAAACCCGCTTAGGGGAATCCGGGAGAGGACCGCAGTCATGATAGCCCGCCCCCCTTCCGGATCTTTTTGTTGAATGTGGTGGTACATCGTTGCCTGGGCAGGCAGGTTCTGATTGAGCTTGTCTCTTAAAGCCTCCACCGAGCGGGACCCGGTTTCGACCTCGGCCAAACCCAGGATATCAGGTCCCCGACCTTCGTTTTCCATGAGAAGGACCTGGGCAAGGTGGTCCAGTTTTTCTCGAAAAAGGGCAGGATTTTGGGAGAACAGCCGGTCGTAGGGGGCATCGGCTGTTCCGTTGTGGTGGTTCAGTTGGTCATCAAAAAAGTTTTCCACATTCCAAAAGACGAAAGATATATCGGGATATTTCTCTGTATTTAAAGCCACCTTGTCGGATTCTGGTCCCTGAGAGGGGCCATTGGGTTCAGCTGGAGGTTTGGGGGTGCAACCCACCAAGGCAAGGACAAGGAACAGGCCGACCCACCAAGGTTGAGGTTGATCCCGACGCCCGAGTTGGTTATTGCCAAACCAGGATTGGGCAAGGAGTATGGTCATGCGAGACCTCGGTCGGATGGGCTGGTTGTTTTTGGGGCTTGTCCTTGGAATCACAGGGGCCTCTTTCGCCTATTATGTGGTGCCCCAGCGGGCACTTGGGGCCAACGACCGACACGAGGACTATGTCCTTTGTACGGGGCCGGTTTTGGTGAACCCACGGATTCCAAGTGATGGAATCTGGCTTTTGGATTATCGCACCGGTCGTCTCATGGGTACAGTCATAGATCACCTTGCCGGCACGATTGCGGGGTGGGCCGAGGTGGACCTGGTCAAAGAGTTTGAAATCGCACCCCGGACCAATGTCCATTTTCTCATGACCTGTGGGGTTATCAACAACGGTCAATCCGCCCTTTATGTTGCGGAGACCCAAACCGGGAAATTTGCGGTTTACACCATGGGAATCCGGCCTGATAACCAATCCGGCATGATGATCATGCGTCATTCGATTTCCAGTTTTCGGGCCACCGGTGGTCCCGCCAATCCCAACATGGTAATGCCAACCGCGGGCATTCAACCCAAGGGTATGAATCTTCCGGGTGTATTTCCGGCAACCCAACCCGGGGTCGCCCTTCCGGGAAACAACCTGGTAAGGCCCGGTTTCATGCCTGGAATTAACGGTGTCTTTCCCGGTGCAAAACAAAATCCCACCATGGTGCCTTTGGGGGGACCGGCTGCCGGCAATCCCTCAGTCAATCCGGAACCCAATGGCCCGGCTGGTCCAGCAGGGACCAACCCTAATGCGGGGCCCTTGCCCGGACCGGATGCCCCTATGAAATAGCCTTCATGTCCTGGAAGGAATGGTTCCCACAGGTCTTGACAGGATTTCTTCATGGGGTTTGTATTTCAACAAACTCCCATCCCTCGCCTTTTTTCAAACCAGCTTAACGCAAGGGATTGAGCACCAGCCCGCTTAACACTTTGGGATAGAAATAGGTGGATTTGGGAGGCATCTTTTCGTTATTTGAGGCAATTTCGGCTACATGGTCCATCTCGCAGGGCGGAACCAAGGCCGATAGGTCGCACCCCTGGGGCCCATTGGTGTGGACGGCAGGAACCGCTTCCTGATCCTCATGAACATAGCGGAATTTCAGACCCCCGCCGGGAGCAAGCAGGTCCAGTACCAGACGATGCAGGATGCTCACGCCAAGCGACTGCCACTCGGGCGTGTGTTCGGGCACACGCCTGGCAAGCTCCTCAACGCCTTCGGGTTTGAGTCGTAGCAAGGTCCAATTGCCATCGGCCCTGGTTCCAAGGGCAATGATGTCTTGTGAACCATCCTCGGTAATGCGCCGCCATGCCGCAAAACCCGCTTCATTGCCGGCACCCACCCTTTCGATGTGGAAATAGGGCGATAGCTTGGTGGCCAAGGTAGCAGCATCCAGGCCGGGTAAGCCATCCACCAGGCGATGGGTCGGCATGATGGTCAAGCCTGGGTCCCCCATGGAAACCAGCAGCATGAGGATAAAGCGTTGGGGGGCATTTTCATCCCGGGCTTCCCCCGCAAGGAGAGCCTCCTCGAGATATCTGCAACCTGTTTCATAGCGATGGTGGCCATCGGCAATAAACACAGGAAGGTTGCAAAGTGTGGCTTGGGCAGCTTGAATGGCCGACACATCGGTAATGGCCCAAATGCGACTGGTAACGCCAAGGTGATCGGTGGCTTCGATAGGAGGCGACTGCCTTGTGACATGTTCAAGAGCGGTAATAACCGAATTCTCCTGGTCGGGATAGAGGCCAAAAATGGGACTTAGGTTTGTCGATGTGGCTTTGTAAAGGCTAAGGCGATCGGCCTTTGGCCCTGCATGGGTTTCCTCGTGAGCATAGATTTTTCCTGTGCCAAAGGGTTCCAGCCTTACCCTTGCCATAAAACCTTTGCGGGTGTGGGTTTTTTCGCCAACCCTATAGGTCTGTTCGACGAGGTATATCGACGGGCGGGTTTCGGTCACCAGAATATCTTCCCTGATCCACTCCCGCATGATTTGGGCGGCCCGGGTGTAGCGGTTGCTTTGTTCATCGTCGGCGGGCTGCTCCGGTTGAAGTTCCAGACGAACAATGTTGAAGGGGGACATTTCCAGCAAACGGCGTTGCAATGCCGGATCGATCACATCATAAGGCGGGCAAACCACATGGCTGAGCATTCCCACTTGGGCCAGATTGAATCGCAGGGCACGAAAGGCTTGAATATCCGCCATCTGAGCATTCTCCATGGGAAGCCATTACTTTCTAATGGTCAGTTCCATGAGATAATCTAGGATTTCGACCTGAGGGGCCAATAGCCATCCACCAAAGGACCGGGAAGTAGCCCGGAATGCGTTTGCCATGAATGAACAGGAGGGAGCCAGGTTTCGACAATTTGTGGCGGCAAGGCTTGAGGTGGTGGCCCAGCGTATCGACCTTGCAGCAAAACAGGCGGGCCGAAACCTGCGTCCCGTAACTGTCGTTGGAGTAACCAAGTCGCTACCGGGGGGAGCCATTCCGCTTCTGGCTGGGCTTGGACTAAACCACTTTGCCGAAAACCGGCCTCAGGAACTTGCCCGTCGTAGCCCGTTATTGGCAAAAGCAACCTGGCACATGATTGGCCATATCCAACGCAATAAAGTCGGCCAAGTGCTGGACCATGCGGCGCTCATCCAGAGCGTGGATAGCATCAGGATCCTTGAGGAATTGGAAACCCAATCCGCCAAGCGGAACCTCATGACGAAAATCCTGATCCAGGTGAACGGATCAAGGGAACCGCAAAAAGGGGGATTTGACCCGGATCAGCCTGGCCTTATCCTCGAAGCCATCAAGGGCCTGGCAAACATCTCGGTTCAGGGACTCATGACCATGGCCAAGGATACCACCGACCCGGAATCCTCGCGGCCAACCTTTTCCCTTGTTCGGAGACTTCTTGATAAAATCCATTCCGAAATCGACACCACCAAACATCCATTGGACCAGCTCTCCATGGGGATGAGCGGCGATTATGAACAGGCCATTTTGGAAGGTGCCACCATGGTTCGCCTTGGAGGTATCCTCTTCGCCCCGGAACTGCCATGACCGGGGATATGGGACTTGCCTGCATTGTGACCCATCCCAGGGGCATTGACCTTTTGGTCAAGGCTCATGCCGGGTCCAAGAAAACGGGAGTGTTAGGTTTGGTGGGGGACCTTCTCAAGCTAGGCGTTTCCGCCCCGCCAGAAGATGGCCGAGCCAACGAAGCCCTCCTGAGGTTGATCGCCGAACTTTTGGAAGTTCGCCTATCCTCCGTAACCCTTGTCACCGGGAAAACCGCCAAAAACAAGCGGTTCCGCATCGAAGGAGTGGATTCCATGGTGGCCTTGGCGTTCATCCAAAGTCAACTGGATAACCCTTAGACTTAATTCATCCCTGGGAAATAACAGTATGAAGATCCCCTTTGGTTTCACCCTGTTCGCTTTGGCCCTTTCCGCATGGGGGCTTCATGCCCAGGTCCGGGTGGTAGGCCACATTGTCGATGAACAGACGGGCCAACCAATCCCGGCCCGATTGGAAATCCGTTCCGAAAAATGGGAACGATTTGAGGCAAGGTCTTTGGATCCATTAACCCCGGCCCTCCCTTATAAACGCCAAGTGGGTAAATCCAGTCTGGAACACCATGTAACCCTTGGGGCGGTGCCTTTTGTTGTCGACCTTTTGCCTGGTAAATACAGCCTCACCGCCGAGCGGGGAAAAGAGTGGCTTTCAACCACCAGGGAAATCTTAATAGCAGACAAACCGATGGAGGTGACCTTGAAGTTAAGGCATTGGATCGACCTTCCCAAACGGGGGTGGTATAGCGGAGATGTTCACTCGCACAGGCCCTGGTCCCAGTTGCCCAACCTGGCCTTGGCCGAGGATGTCCATGTTTCGTTTCCGCTATCCCATTGGGTGACCTCCGCCGAGGCTGGTTTGATTTCAGGGAACCGGATTCGTGATGGGTTTCAGGGAAAGGCAAAAACACTTTCCCTGGACAAAAACCATCTGATTCACTCCCATAATGCCGAATTTGAAATCTTTACCGTAAAAAACAGGTCCCACACATTAGGGGCCCTCCTTGGCATTGGCATGACCGGAATCGACGATGACCGGGTACCTCCCCTGGCTTCTTTTGTGCAAAAAGTACGGGCTCAGGGCGGCCTTCTGGATTTGGAAAAACATTCCTGGCCCTGGTCTCTTGCCATTGCCGCAACCCACAAAGTGGACCTGTTTGAGCTTTCCAATAACCATGTTTGGCAAACGGGGTTTGGCTTTCCCTCCTGGACGATAGGAGAAACTGCCCCGTACATGAAGCTGGAACAAAACAGGGAGGGCCTCACCGAATGGGGTTGGATAGACTTTGGTTTTCAAACCTATTACGCACTCCTCAATTGCGGTTTGAAAATCATGCCTAGTGCGGGAACCGGGGCAGGAGTACATCCGGTCCCCTTTGGCTTTAGCCGGGTTTATGCCAAAACCGAAGGGCCACTGGGGTTGAAAAGCTGGCTGGATGCCCTCAAGGCAGGCCGTTCTTTTGTTACCAATGGCCCGATCCTTTTCGCCGAAATCGATGGACTCGCCTCAGGGGAGAAGTGGACTGGACCCGTTACAAAACCCAGCACCTTGCGGGCAACGGTTTATGGGGTCGCCCCTTTGGATCGAATCGAGATCCTTTATAATGGGGTGGTTGTTCAAAAAGAAAATTTGGTTTCAACCCCGTTGGGGAAGGGTGGATATGAAGCTGTTTTTGAAACCAGCCTGAAGCCCGATCGCTCGGGTTGGTATGCCGTTCGGGTTTTTGAAAAAAACGGGGAAAAGCGGGTTCGTTTTGCCCACAGCTCCCCATGGTTTGTCGAAGTTCCCGGAACCACCCTTCGCCCCCGCAAAGAGGAATTGGATCACATCCTACGGACCATTGACCGGGAAATTGCCAGAAACAAAAGTGTCCTGGACGAATCAAGTTTGGCAGAGTTCCAAACGGCCCGGGATTATTACCAAAACCTTGCCAGACCTTGACCCTTTCGTTTCCATCAGGGTCAAGCAGGGGCGGACAAAAGGACTCCATCGGATCCCAAGGGGCTAATTCAGCTCGGGGTCTTTGGCACCGTCGGCCTTGCGATAGAGCCCTGTTGGGATAAGGATCTCCTTGGGGAGTTTTTCGCCGTTACGGTATTTCTGGATCGACTCGACGGTGATCTGGGCAATCCTGTCAGGAAATTGAATGGGGTCCGCATAGACCTTTCCCTCTTTGATGGCTTGCTTGCCCTCCTTTTGCCCATCAAAACCAATGATGAGAATCGCTGTTTTAGTCGCCTTTTCCAGGGCAGCACGACATCCCAGGGCGGAAGGGTCATTGATACAGAAGACGGCGGACAAATCGGGTACTCCCTGAAGGATGTCTTCCATGATCCGGGCACTGGGTTCGGGCAATCCCTGGCCGTTCAACTTTCTGACAATCTGGATCGCCTTGGTGGCATTTTTGGTATTGTGCTCGCCGATCACCTCTTCAAAGCCCTTCACCCGCAAAATGCAAGATTCCGCTTCGGGATAATCGAGGATGGCAATTTTCCCAGGTTTGCCATCCATTGCCTCGATCATGGCTTTGCCTGCCAAACGGCCACCATCGAGATTGTCCGTGGCAATATGACAAGTAACCACCGCCTTGGCTTTGGGGTCGGTGCAGCCGGTATCGGCGGTGAAGACCGGGATACCCGCCGCGTGGGCTTCCAAAACCGCAGGTCCAATGGCCGTGGCATCACGGGGACAGAGAACGATCGCCGCCGCCTTCTTTACGATGAAATCTTTTACCTGATTGCTTTGTCGGGCGGGGTCCATTTCCGCACTTACCACGATGGTTTCCATACCAATTTTGGTGGCTTCCTGGGTTATCGTGTCCCCAATCGTTTTGAAAAAAGGATTGGTCAGGTTCATCACCGAAACGCAAATGACCCCTTTGGATCCCTTGGAGACCGTTTTTTCCACTTTGGTTCCAGGTTGGGCCGACTTTTCCGAAGAGCAACCAAACAGGCCCGCCATGGGTAACAGAAAAACAAGGCCGAAATGGCAAAAGGCACGCCTTCGATTCATGGGAAAGAACTCCTGAAAATTGGGTAGGGGGGTAGGGGCAGACTATGAACCCAAACCCCTTTGACCAGCGGGAGATTCAGTCCGCCTTGCTTTCGCCAAGGTCGGTCATGATCCGTCGAAGCATCCAACCGGGCAGACAACGGAGGAGGCCAAGGAGTGCCACCGTGCCAAGGGGAAAGTTGTACACCTCCCGCCCTTGGGCCAGAGCCGCCAGGATTTTTTGCGATGCTTTTTCCGCCGACATGACGCCAGGCATCGCTCCATGGTTGCCTGCGGTCATCGGGGTTTTGATGAACCCCGGGCAAATAGTTGAAACTAAAATTCCCTTGGGGCGAACCTGCTCCCGAATCGAAGCTGTGTAGGCATTTACCGCAGCTTTACTGGCACTATAGCCCCCTTCCCCTGCAAAGGAGATATAGGCGGCAAGGCTGGAAATTGCCACCAAATGACCCTTGCCTCGACGAAGCATTCCCGGCAAAACCGATGCAAAGGAATGGACCACCCCCAAGGTATTGATCCTGATCATGGAACCGATTTCGCGAACATGGGCCTCCGCTTCAAGAGGGCTAGGGGCCCCCACCCCGGCATTGGCGATCAGGATGTCCGTGGGCCCGAAAACCGTTTCGACCTGTTGAACCGCTTCCCGCATGGAAGGCCAGTCGGCGACATCGGCTGGGACAGACTGAACTTGACCCCCCATGGAGCGAATTTCCATTTCCAATGCATCCAATAGGTTTACTCGCCGGGCAAGAAGACTGACCTTTGCCCCTGCCTTTGTCAAATCCAGTGCCATAGCCCGGCCCAATCCGCTGGAAGCACCGGTGACGATGATGGATCGATCTAGGAAGGGGCTTCTGCCCATTATGCCTCTCCTGCCCCTGCAATTTTATTTGCCCAAACTCTTATACCCTTCCTATGATAGCTCAAACCGGATTAGGGACGATTCACAAAGGTTTTGGGAAATGGATAATCCCCTCGCCACGCTTTCCTCGCAACTCATGCAGACCACTTTGGTCCGGTATTATCACCGCCTTTATTTGGATTTTCCCGATGTTCACATGAAGGATATGACCCAGGAGGAGTCTGGGGCGGGAAGGCGGATTCGACTCGATGGGCGTTGGGTAACAAATTTTGGTTCCGACAGTTTTCTTGGTCTGGACAAGCATCCGGCTGTTTTGCAATCCTTGGCTCTTGGGATCCAAAAATGGGGTTCGCATAACGGTTGTTCCCGGGCATTTTCAAGCGTGGAGGCAAACGAAATCGCCGAGGCAAGGCTTGCCTCCTGGCTCAAGGCCCCATCGGCTTTGATTTTTCCCTCGGTAACCCTGACCAATCTAGGTGCCCTCCCTGCCCTGTTGACCCGACATGATGCTTTGGTGGTGGATCAATATGCCCATCATTGCATCCATCAAGGGGCCAAAATTGCAAAGTCCCAAGGAATCGCAACTTCCACATTTCAGCACAACGACCCTGATAGCCTGGAAAGGACCCTGGCCAGGTTACGCCCCTATCGTCACGCCATCATCGCCATGGATGGGGTCTATTCCATGAGCGGGACGGTGCCGCCGCTGGTCGAGTTTCAACGCATTGCCAGGCAGCATCGAGCCGTCCTTTATGTGGACGATGCCCATGGAACAGGAGTTCTGGGAGAGCGTGGCCGGGGTACGGTACTTGATACCCTTGGCAACTATGACAATACTCTTGTGGTGGGATCCCTTTCCAAGGGCCTTTCCTGCTTTGGGGGCTTTATCGCCTGCAATCCCCAAATCAAATTTGCCTTAAAGGTCCGGTCTGGTCCGATGGTTTTTGGCGGGCCTGTTCCCCCACCCTACCTTGAGGCCATCGCCACGGTAATGGACATCATGGAATCGGAGGAAGGCCTGTTGTTATTGTCTAATCTCCGGGAAAACATGGAGCATTTCAACCGGTTGGCCTTGGAGGCGGGCCTCTTTCCCAAGGGTGGAATTGGAGCAATCGCCTCCCTGTTGATTGGTGATGAAATGGCCACAATGACCGCGGGGAAACTCCTTTTTGAAAGAGGGTTTTTCGTTCAGTCGGTTATATTTCCTGCCGTTCCCCACAAGCAGGGTATCCTTCGGGTGCAAATCAATGCGATCCACACTCAGGAGCAAATTCAGGGGCTTGTCGAGGCGATAGCGTCTGTGGTTGAGGAATTGGGACTGGCTTTGAACCCGATGGATGCCCCCAATCAACTCGTCCACACCAACCTGTAAATGCTGAAAACTGGGACCTATTCAAGGTTTTTATCTATAACCGGATATGGGCCCTTGAACCAGGACCAGATATTTTCAATCCACTTTAAGGATGGGTTTTTGTTACGAAAAGCCATCGTCCAGACCCTGCGTAGGGGTTTAAGCAATAGAAATTTGGCCTTGGACCTCTGCCCATTGTTCCCTATTTTGGGGTCTGGTTGGGATTAGGTTCCAGACTCATTCCAAGTCTTTTCCTTGGCCTTATAACCCAAGTAACGCAGTTGGGACCATGAAAACCTGTTTTTTAAAATGGAAAAGTCAAATCCGCCTGGAAACGACGGGACTACAAATCCTCTTTACAGGATCTGTTTCAAGGCGTTTGATCCAGATTGGCGAGAGACTGAGGAATGGGATAGCTCGGGCTTTCAGCCCTTTGTGAATTGGGGAATGGATACCTGGGCCGTTGGCCCAGGCTGGTAGGGTGCCACGCCGTTGGCATTGAAAACAGGGGGCGGTGGGAACAGAAAGGTGGCTTGCCAATCCATGTCTGTGGCCTGACAAATACGATCCGGTTGAATCCTACCCTTGCCGTTTTGGTTCTGGGGGCCAAAGGCCCGATCTATACCAGCCTGGGCCAACGGCCCAGGTTTCGGGCCCCCCCAATATTTGAGGGCTGAAAGCCCGATCCATTGGGCATGGGACCACGAACCCAATGTTGGCGAGAGATTGAATCATGGGCCTCTTGTTCCCCACCGAAATTCAACCCTTAAAACCAAGGCAAATGGTTTAAACCCGTTCAGAGAATCTGCGATCCATTTCAAACTCTATCGTTAAAATCGCACCTGGAGCGGCTAATTTCATGGGCTTTGGTCGGGACTACGGGCTGTTTTGAACTCGACAAACTCCAAATTACCTGGAAAAACCACAACCCGGGTCCCAAATTAGGCTAAAAAGCCGTTGAGGGCTTTGGCCTGCCTGTTGTTTTTCAATCTCAGAGGGTTTTGCAATACCGTGGAACGACAAATTGGGATTTTCAGGGCTCTATGGCAAGTCCAAATCCGGGGGTAAAACCACTTCCAAATCATAATCCGGTTGGGAAGTTTTTTTAGGGACTACTAAGGTAGCTTTTTTCTTTTTTAACAACTTTTTAATTTTTTTATCAATGGTTAATTTGTGTTTGATCTTTATAAGATGTTTTGCAGCATTTTTCGAAAGACTCGTCAGGCCATGGAAACCCAAGGTCCCCCCCTTAAACTGACCAAGACAATTGGCAGCAGGGTCCGAAAGGCTCGTCAAGCCGCCGAGGTCCAAATTCCTCCCCTCAAACTGCCCAAGACTTTTAGCAGCAGCGTCCGAAAGGCTCGTCAGGCCGTCGAGGCCCAACCTACCCCCCTTAAACTGCCCAAGACTTTTAGCAGCAGCGTCCGAAAGGCTCAACAGGCCGTTGAGTTCCAAATCATCTCCATCAAACTGCCCAAGACCTGAAGCAGCTCCCTCTGAAAGGTTCGTCAAGCCGCCGAGGCCCAACCTACCCCCCTTAAACTGCCCAAGACCTGCAGCGGCTCCGTCCGAAAGGCTCAACAGGCCGTTGAGTTCCAAATCATCCCCCTCAAACAGCCGAAGACCTGCAGCAGCTCCCTCTGAAAGGCTCGTCAAGCCGCCGAGGCCCAACCGGCCCCCCTTAAACTGCCCAAGACCTGTAGCGGCTCCGTCCGAAAGGCTCGTCAAGCCCCCGAGGTCCAAATTCCACCCCTCAAACAGCCCAAGATCCGCAGCGGCTTCGTCCGAAAGGCTCGTCAGGCCGGTGAGTTCCAAATCATCTCCCTCAAACTGACCAAGACCTGCAGCGGCCCCGTCCGAAAGGCTCAACAGGCCGTTGAGGTACAACCGACCCCCACTAAAGCGCCCTAGACCTGCAGCGGCCCCGTCCGAAAGGCTCGTCAGGCCGCCAAGATACAAATTCTTTCCCCTAAACTGCCCAAGACCTGCAGCGGCTCCGTCCGAAAGGCTCTTCAGGCCGCCGAGGAACAAGTAACTTCCCCTAAACTGCCCAAAACCTGCAGCGGCTCCGTCCGAAAGGCTCGTCAGGCCGGTGAGGCTCAAGAAACTCCCTTTAAACTGCCCAAGACCAGCAGCAGCCCCGTCCGATAGGCTCGTTAGGCCGTTGAGATTCAAGGAACTCCCCTTAAACTGCCCCAGACCTTTAGCAGCAGCGTCCGAAAGGCTGGTTAGGCCGTTGAGGGACAGGAAAACGAAACCCTCCATAAATTGGACAAAACTATTAGCATTAGCGCCTGAAAGGCTTGTTAGCCCGTCGAGGCTCAAGGAACTCCCCTTAAACTGCCCAAGACCATTAGCAGCAGCGTCCGATAGGCTCGTTAGGCCGTTGAGCTCCAAGGAACTCCCCTTAAACTGCCCAAGACCAGCAGCAGCCCCGTCCGATAGGCTCGTAAGGCCGTTGAGATTCAAGGAACTCCCCTTAAACTGCCCAAGACCATTAGCAGCAGCGTCCGATAGGCTCATCAGGCCGTTGAGTGACAACTCCCCCCTTTCTAACTGCCCAAGACCAGCAGCGGCCCCGTCCGATAGGCTCGTTAGGCCGTTGAGATTCAAGGACCTCCCCTTAAACTGCCCAAGACCATTAGCAGCAGCGTCCGATAGGCTCATCAGGCCATTGAGTTTCAGTTCATCACAATTTAACTTTCTAAGTCTTTTAGCAGCGGAATCGGTAATGGCATCGAATTTACTTTCATCCCCATATCCCCATTTAATTTTTTTAAGCACAGCAAGAGTTAGTGGATTCTTTACCCCAGGAGGAATAACCTCTTCGGCCCGATCCATATTTTTTGATTTGGAAGGCGTTTGAGCAATTATTATTTGATCGGCGACGAGAAGACCAGCGCCATTAACCTCCTTGTATCCCATTCCGGTTTTATTCAGGATTAGCTTATCCACCTCAGCCTTGGCCTTTTCGGGACTTCCTGCATCCATGGTTTTGCAACCCTTTTCTTTGGTTACAATTCGGCCAAAATTTAGGGTGAACTGCGCGCCATTCAGGCTCACCTCCCAGAATTTGCAGGATGTCCCTTCTATCATTTCAAACCGCCTGATAACCACTTCGGATTCTTTATCAGGTTTTGGGTTGGACATGGGGTTTTCCTTTTCCTTTGGGTGAATTATTTGGCACCAACCAGGGCTTTGTCAGAATGGCCAGCGATGTCGTTCTATGTGACTCTTTTAAACTAATCAAGATTAGTACATTTAATTCCTGAATTCATTCTTGCATTATAAAATGGCGCAATGTTACTTTTCCCTTTTGGCTTGCCAATCCCTCCAAAATCCCAACGGGCCAAACAGGGTCGTAACAAGTTCTGCTGTTGGAGTGATTTTTCACGCTTATTGGATCTATTTTGGAACATGGATTGCTGTTTTTCCCTGGAATTGGGAATATGTAGAGGTCAAAACCCCGCATGTGGTCCGATACCTGGGCCGTTGGCCCAGGCTGGAATAGGTTGGGCCTTTGGCCCGCAAAACACCAAAGGCAAAAGAATAATGCGATCCGATCGTAATGGTCAGGGTCCAATTAATGAATTCCTCTCTTTGGAGGGGTGGCAGGCGAAGCCTGACGGGGTGGTACATGGAGAAACACAAAAACCTACTTTAAAGATATTGTGCAGGGTTGGGAAGGAGTGTTGGAACACTTGGAGAACCACCCCACCCCGACGGGCACCCCTCCCTGGAGGGGAATAAAGGCCGCTCCTTTTTTTAGGATGATGGGTGGCAAATTCTTTAGTCCCGTATTCCTGACCCAATTACATGAATTGCTCGCTATTTGTGCGGTATTAACAAGGGAGTTTGCAAATGTTTGCGTGTACCCATTCCCAAATCAACCAAGGGATTTTCGCCCGAGTTGTCCCATGCCTCAATCATTCACCAACAGAGGGAACGCCAGAAACCTGGGTTTACATGGTCCGATACCTGGGCCTTTGGCCCGCAAAACACCAACGGCAATGTTAGGATTCAACCCAATATTTAGGGCCCGGCAAAAGAGATGAATTGGCCTGCTATTTTCATGATTTCAACGCCAAAGCCTCAAGTCCGGTTTTGGCCCTAACCCCAAAGCACAAGTTTTGGCTCGATTGGGGTTGCCAAATGGGGATGATTGGGAAGTACCCGAATCCGGTATCCAAAACGGCCAGAGGCCATGCAGGGAATTTGTCCCTCGAAGGTTTGACCCCCGTCCTGAAACCCGCCACCAGGCAACAAGGTTAGGGTATGCGGACTGTGAACCTCTCCGTGGCTGTCCAGGGGGCCATGGCAAACCTGAACCATGATGTCCGAGGGCAAAAGGTTTCCCAACTGGATTCGTGCCTTGAAGGGCATGGTCTGCCCCATGCCCAGGGCGGTTCCAAGGGGGGTCTGGTCCTCGATCCGCAGGGCATGCCACCCTTGGGTTATCTTTTGCCTCCACGCCGCCAACTCGCGCCCTGCCCGCATGGACGAGGCGGCCAATAGGTCGTGGCGTTCCAGCGAAGGAATATAACAACGATCCGTATATTCACAAACCATCCTACCCGTGTTGTATACCGGGGCAAGCGTGCCGATCGCCCGCTTCATCCGGGCCACCCACCCCTTGGGGACTCCATCGGAACCACGCCTATAAAAGAGGGGTACGATTTCCTGTTCAAGCAACTCATGAATCGAGCGGCTTTCGATATCATCCTGGTAATGCAGGTCGCCATACTCCTCGCCCGAACCAATCGACCAGCCATTTTCCCCATCGAAGCCCTCGACCCACCAGCCATCCAGAATGGAAAAGTTCAACACGCCGTTGGCGGCGGCTTTCATCCCGGAGGTTCCCGAGGCTTCCAGGGGCCTTCGTGGGTTGTTTAGCCAAATGTCACACCCCTGAACCAGGTAACGGGCCGTGTTCATGTCATAGTCTTCAAGGAATACAACCCGGTTTTTTAGCTCTTTCCGGTGGGCAATGGAGGCAATTTCGGCAATAAGTTCTTTACCCCCATGATCATGTGGGTGGGCCTTCCCGGCAAAAATCAATTGTACGGGTTGGTCTTTGCTCAGAAGCATTTGGGTCAACCGTTCGAGTTGCCTGAAGATGAGGGCCCCCCGTTTATAAGTGGCAAAACGCCTGGCAAATCCGATGGTCAACGCCTCTGGGTGGAGAAAATCCTCTGCCGCGGCAATTTCCGAAGGGGAGGCGGCCCGGGCCAAAAGTTGACGCCTCAGCCGTTGGCGGGCATAGGCCACCAGCCTTTCGCGGCGCCTTTCATGGGTCCGCCAAAGCTCCGAATCGGGGATTCCTTCGATGCGTTTCCAAACGGCGGTTTCCGCAGGTCGCGTTTGCCATTCGCGCCCCAAATAACGATCGAACAGGTTGGCCATTTCGCCACTAAGCCAACTCGTCGTATGGATCCCGTTGGTTATCGAGGTGATAGGTATTTCATGGGTGCCAATACCAGGCCAAAGGTTTTTCCACATGCCCCGGCTGACCTGGCCGTGGAGGGCAGAAACCCCGTTGGACACATTGGCCAGTTTGATGGCCAGAACGGTCATGCAGAAGGGTTCATGATTGTCCGAGGGATTTTCCCGGCCAAGGGCCAGAAAATCGTGCAAGCCGATTCGAAGTCCCGGATAATAGCCATGAAAATATTTCTCAATCAAATCGGTTCCAAACCGGTCATTACCCGCTGGAACCGGGGTGTGCGTCGTAAAAACCGAACCGGCAGCAATGGCTTCACGGGCTTCCGCAAAGGAAAGGGCGGGGTCATTTTCAAGGGCCATGCGAATGCGCTCAAGGTTGCAAAAAGCCGAATGTCCCTCGTTCATGTGGCAAACACTTGGGGTTAACCCCATTGCAACAAGGGCCCTGAGCCCACCAATGCCAAGGACAATTTCCTGGCGCACCCGCATATCCGAATCACCACCATAAAGCCTGGCGGTTATGTCCTGGTCTGAGGGACTGTTCTCCTCGATATTGGTGTCAAGCAAAAACAAAGGCACTTTGCCAACCATCATCCGCCAGATCCGGATCTTTACGGGAAAATGGGAAATCCCGGTGCCAATGATCAGGGGTTTGCCGTCTGGCCCCTCCACAGGAACCATGGGAAGGTGGAAGAAATCGTTGTCCGGATAGCGCTCTTGTTGCCAACCATCCACGGTAAGGTATTGGCGAAAATAGCCTTCCCGGTACATAAGGCCTACTGCCGCAAGGGGAATTCCCAGATCGCTGGCGGCCTTCAGGTGGTCACCCGCAAGCACTCCAAGCCCTCCGGAATAGATCGGGACGCTTTCATGAATGCCAAACTCCGCGGAGAAATAGGCGATGACCGGGTTTCCATGATGGGCCAACGGGGCAACCGTGGGGTGCTTTTCGTCAAACCAGGCGTTGGATTTCATATAGGCGTCAAACGATGCTTCCACCTTGTCGAGCTGATTGAGGAAACCCTGATCACTTTCCAACTCTTTTAGTCGTTCCAAGGGAACCGCACTCAACATTCGAACCGGGTTTTGATCGGTTTCATTCCAAAGGTCGGGATGGATGCGGCGAAGAATGTTGATCGCATCATGGTGCCAACACCACCACAAATTGAAGGAGAGCTTGTTCAGGGCAGCAAGGCGCAGGGGAACCTGAGGCTTGACGGTGAAAACACGGGGTTTGATACTCTGTGGCACAAGGACCTCAACGAACAAGCATGTAAGTCAGGCGTGGTGATGTTCCTCCCAGGGACAAACACCCATCCCTGAAAAGAAGAGAGGTCGCCACAAGTTGTGGGCAATTCAGAGTTTTGGGAAAATCAGGCTACCTTTTTCCCCGCCAGATCCACTACCCCTATTCAACGAATGGGAGGAGTATTTTCAAGGGAATACCCAAGGGGAGAATTGCCTGAAACCTCATCAACCCACCCAAGGACAGACCTCATTCGTTCCCATTTCTTGGGATCGTTTTGAGGCAAACCCGAATTGGGAAATCAATATACGGGGATCTCGACCCGGGTGCCCCCGGCCATGGCGGATTCATGGGCGCAGATTCCCACAAGGGTCCAATTGGCGCTTGCACTTGCATCAGGAAACGCCGGGCGTGTTCCGCGAACGGCTTCGACAAAGGCATTGGTAAGGTGAGGGTGACTGCCGCCATGACCACCCCCCTGGGTAAAGCTAAGGTGTTGTTCATCGTCCTTGGAGTAGACCCCCTTGGTGGTAAACCTGCCTACCTCGGGGGGTAGCAGGTGGGCATAATCGGGCACCTTGGTTCGAAGCGGGATTTGCGCTTCGGGTAAACCCTTGGTGTGAATTACTGGTTCCTCATTTTCAACCTGTTGCCATTCAAAGGTTTTCCTGGAACCAAAGACATCGAAACTCTCCCGGTATTGCCTGGCCGTGTCGAAAAGGCTTCGGGTGACCTCGGCGACCACATCAGAATCCCGAACTTTAAAGGTAGCCGTCTCAATGGCAAAAGGAGAGTTGTATTTCGAAATCAATTCTTCCCGGATACGACCCGACCCGTGACAAACCACACTTTCGGCGGGTTTGTTGAGTATGGCAAGGCAGGGGCCAACGCAATGGGTCGCATAATGCATTGGGGGAAGGCCCGGCCAATAATTGGGCCAACCGTCCATGTCCTGCTGGTGACTGCCCCGGAGAAACTGGATCCGCCCCAATTCGCCCTTTTCATAAAGCTCCCTGGCAAAGAGATATTCCCTGGCATAAACCACCGTTTCCATCATCATGTAAACTTTGCCTGTCCGCCTTTGAGCCTCCACCAACGCTTTGATCTCCGCCTTGGTGGTGGCCATGGGGACCGTACATGCGACATGTTTTCCGGCGTTTAATGCAGCCAGGCTTTGAGGGCCATGATCGGGAATCGGGCTGTTAATGTGGACAGCGTCAATCTCGGGATCAAGAAGCAATTCCTCGTAACTGGTAAACCGCTTGGAAATCTTGTACCGATCCCCGCAAGCATCCAGTTCCTTTTTGTCACGGCGACAAATGGCCACCAATTCGGCATGAGGGTGGGCTTGGTAAATGGGAATGAATTCGGCCCCAAATCCCAATCCTACCAGGGCCACTCGAATCTTCCGGTCCTTGATCATGGTAACCCCTCCCTGTTTGCCAAATCCATTGTCCGCCCCAGTGGGCAATTTGCAACCAACATCCTTCTCGTTATAGGTCGAATAGGGCTTCTCAACCATGCAGGGTATTGGGATTGGAAGGAATCCTTAACCCCTCGGGAAGGCGCTATTCATTCATTGGAAAGGGTTGGAAATGTCAGGGATGGAGGGGGCCTCAGGTACTTTCGACATTTAATCCAAGTTACGCAGTTGGGACCATGAAAACCCGGTTTTTCCCGGGAAAAAGTCAAATCCCCCTGCAAACGACGGGACTACAAATCCAATTTACAGGTTCTGTTTCAAGGCGTTTGATCCAGATTGGCGAGAGACTGAGGAATGGGATAGCTCGGGCTTTCCGCCCTTTGTGTATTTGGGAATGGGTACCTGAGGCGGTGCCCCTGGTTGGTAGGGTGGCACGCCGTTGGCGTTGAAAACAGGCGGCGGTGGGAACAGGTAGGTGCATGGCAATCCATGTCAGTGGCCTGACTAATACGATCCGGTCGAATCCTACTCTTGCCGTTTTGGTTCTGCGGGCCAAAGGCCCGATTTATACCAGCCTGGGCCAACGGCCCAGGTATCGGGCCCCCAAATTTTTGAGGGCTGAAAGCCCGATCCATTGGGCATGGGACCACGAACCAAAGGTTGGCGAGAGATTGAAACATGGGCTGCTTGTTCCCCACCGAAATTCAACCCCTCAAACCAAGGCAAATGGTTTAAATCCATTCAGAGGATCTCTGAACAATTGCAAACCCCATTGTTAAAATCGCACCTGGATCGGCTAATTTCATGTCCTTTGGTCGGGACTACGGGCCGTTTTGAACTCGACATACTCCCATTTCCAGGGAAAAACCACCATCCAGGTCCCAAAATGGACCAAAAAATCGTAAAAAATCACTCCAACCGCATAACTTGGGTTAAAAAATGAAACCTTACAGGAATTTCCAAGGGCCATACATAATCCGGGTTAGCTGTCTATCCAGGTTTTGGGGTCCAATACACACGCAGGGGCGAACGCCAAGATTGCCGTGGTCGGCATGCGAATTACGGCTTTATTACACCTTCGGGCCATTGAAGTTTTGACGATTCGACGAAATGAGCATTTGTCAGGCCATTCTCTTCAATAATGGTCTTAGCTCTTTCGCTGATAAGCACGTACTTTGGATATTCCGTAACCGTAAAGAAGTCGGAACCATCGTAATTGGTTTCATTGACGATTAGTCCATGTTCGAACGCAGTGTACCGAATTAGTCCACATGCGCCACATTGCCATTTCACCACAATTCCCGAATCAGGATGGGCGTTCCCGGCTTTGCCTGTTACTAAAAACTCCCAGAGTTTGGGAATTTCACATTGATTCTTAATTCGTGTTTTCGAGCAAATCCCGGGGTTTTTGACTTCAAAACCCGTCAATCCCACCTGAGTCAAAACATCGAGTGCGTGGTTGGTGACCACAATGTCGCTGAGAATTGTGCTTGAGAAGTCAGCAACTCTCGTTGATAGGCAATGAATATGAAGATCTGTGGTACGTCGCCCAGCTCGCTGGTGACCTGAATCCTTCGGACACACAATGCCTTCCCAGTCATTACCGTCGGATAATTCGACAAACTTCTGCGGTATGATCAATTTGTAAAATCCTCTCATTTTCAAATCCCAAATTTGCTTCGCATTGCCGCTAATTGTTCCAATACTTGGGCGGCCGAAGCGTTGGGATTCGCTTCAAAGAAGTCAGCCCAGACTTTATTCCAATTACCACCGCTGATGGTGTGGATTCCGTCCGGCTTTAGACGGTGCTTTGCACCGTCGAGCGGAACCTTGAAATCTTCAATGTTCCGCCCAGCCTTTTCAAAAAAAGCCTCAGAGATTTGGACTGCGGCAAGAGATGGTGTACTTCAGTCGCCCCGCTTGGAACAACCTTCCCAATCTCATCACCCAAGCCACCCGCACTACAAGGATTGCTATTGTGCACCAACACCCCGGTTTTTCCAACGGCGTAGGTGTGAACCTCGGCGATTTCCAGATTGAAGACTTTTTCCGTATAGGGGACGGTTCCCACTTCTTCAACCGAAACCTCATTTCCATTCACCAAAAAAAGTTGGTCACCGATTTGGACATGACCC
>SYLG01000034.1 GCA_005808665.1 Planctomycetia bacterium
CGAATACATCAGATCATGCATCGAATCCTTCAGGAAAAAGCTTCCCTCACCTCGACTCATCCCACTACAGGGTTGAGAAAATCGGGACCCTGGCTACTATTCCTATACCCGTTTAGCACTAAAACCCGTGAACGCATACGGGTTAAGATACATAAGGGGTGACTGCCATTGATAAAAGTTGAAAAGGTCATGAAAAATCACCGCGCATTTAAACAAGCTAAATCAACCTTTATTCTTTTTTCCGGGGATGGCTTAACCACAAATGGAAGCAACAAATCCTTCGTTGTCTCCCAATTTTTTTTGTTTAACGGGCTTCTTTTGGGGGCTAATGCAAGTCGGATTGCCTTGGCAAGGGCCTAAAGGGCAAAATGGGGGGAGCCACGGAGAATTGCCATGTTGGTTGGGTTTTTGCTTGCTCTTCTCACTAACGCCCTTCCATCCCGCCAAGAGGTCCAAACCGCCCCAGCGGGTACGGACCTTTCCGTTACGGCGAAAAAAGTGATCGCTCGCGGAATCGAGGCACACGGGGGTCGGGAATTACTGACCAAAAGCCGGGCCGACCGGGTCAGGATTCAAGGCAACATGGTGGTAGGAAAGGTCGAAGTTCCCTACAAGGCGGAAACCCTTGTCCAGCTCCCGGGGCAATTCAAAAACACCATCCAATTCAACCAGGGAAAAAAAGAGGTCACCCTGACCCAGATCATCGATGGTCCCCGCGTGGCAATTTGGATTAATGGGGAAAAACAGGTCCTTGCTCCCACCCAAACAACAGACCTTCGCCAAACCCTTGACCTCAATCGGGCCATGCGTCTTGTAGGGCTTTTGGAGGATTCGGCGTATGATCTTAAGTATCTGGGGCAAACGGATGAGGCGGATCAGAAAGTGCATGTCGTTAGGGTACTCAAGAAAAATATGCGCGAATTGCGTATGTTCTTTGATGCCAAAACCGGACTTTTGGTCAAAACCGAACACCCCGTTGAGTTCCAGGGAAAACAGATGCTTCAAGAGGAACATTTCAGTGACTTTCGGGATCTCTCGGGATTTCGGAGGCCGGTCAGGATGACCGTTTACCGCGGGGGCCAAAAGATCCTCGATTCGTCGTTGACCCAGGTCAACTACCTCGAGTCCATTGATTCCTCCCGCTTTGATCCGGAACAAAAACCGTGAACCCGATTGCTTGGCGAGCCACCGTTTCCGCAGGAGAAGGTGGTCAAAAACTCGACATTTGGATTGCCACCAAAGCACGCCTGACCAAAAACGCTGTTCAAGTTGCCTTCAAGGAAAAACGCATTCAACAAGGCAAGCAAACCGTCAAACCGGAAACCCTCACCGTCCCTGGTCAGGTGGTCTTGTTGATGGCCCGCAAGGATGTTTTGGCCCAAGCCAAACGGGAAGAGCAAAAAACCAACCCACCTCCACCCAAGCCAATTCCAATACTTAAAATCGTTTATCAGGATAAAAACCTTGTCATCGTGGAAAAACCGGCCGGGCTGACCACCAACCGAAACGCTGCCGAAGTAAAGGCCTTTGGCCATCGTGCCAAGAAATTTTTGCCCCCGACTGTGGCGGACTTGCTTCCCCCCTACTTGCCCCGTTTGAGGGACGGCCGAACCTGCCAGGTTTTCCCCATTCATAGGACGGATAACGAGACCAGTGGTTTGTTGGTTTTCGCCCTGGACTCCACCACGGCAAAAATCCTTGCCAAGGCTTTCAAGGAACATGCCGTTGATCGTTGCTATATTGCCCTGACCCGAAATATCCCGAAACCCGGCCGTATTGAAACGCGCCTCATTGATGACCGGGGAGATGGCAGGCGAGGGTCAGCCCCGGATGGAGAGCCCGCCATTACTCATGTGGAAATCGTGGAAAGTCATGCTTGGGGGGCTATGATCCGGTGTACCCTTGAAACAGGTCGAACCCATCAAGTCCGCATCCATCTGGGCGAAATGGGGACTCCCCTTTGCGGAGAAACCATCTATGACAGGCCCCTGCATGGCAAACCGTTACCCGATCCATCCCAGGCATCCAGGATCATGCTACACTCCGCAAGATTAGGCTTCCACCATCCCGCAACGGGCAAGAAGGTCCTTTGGGAAAGTAATCCACCCGCCGATTTCCAGGAAGTTCTGGAACGAATGCGAAAAGGCCCGGCTCCCAAGCCCGTGAGAATCCTGACCAAACCCAAAAAGGCCGGTCGTTAGGATTTTGTAATTACCGCCTTGGCATTTTGGGATTAGGTCCAGGAAAACTTTTAGCCCACGGCTTTCCACCAGGAATCATCCAAGGTTTGGGGCGGGTTTTGGAAACAAGCCAGCCATGAAAAAAGGCCCCCGGAAACCCCAGGAGCCTTTTCTTTTGTAACAAAACCAACCAAGGCCTTATTTCTTCTTTTCTTCTGTCTTAACGGGAGCGGGAGTTTTCTCTGCTTCCTTCTTGGTTTCGGGTTTGGTTACTGGGGGAACGACTGGTGGGGCTGGAGGGACAACAGCGCGCTTGACCGGGGTCGTGGCACCGGGGACAACGGGAACAACCGGTAAAGCCGGTGTTAATGGGTTGGCATCAAGGGTATCCACGATAGTGTCCTGGGTTTGGCTAAGGATGACCTTGGTACTTTGGCCGCCAATTTCAATGGTCAGGGAACCATCCACGGTCAGGTTGGTGGAGGATTTTTCCACGCGCCCCTTGGCGGGGTCGAACAGGATACTGCCCCCGGCGGTTTTGCTTTTAAGGTCGGCGGAGGTGATTTTGAAGGGAAGCCCACCCGCGGTGCTTTCCCCGGCTTTATAAACAAGGTTTAGGTCCACTTTGATTTTATCCAGGGCTTTGTCTTTGCCTTCGTAGGTGTAGGTGTAGGTGTTTTCGTATTTGCCGATAGGACCAAGATCAAAAGTGGAAGAGCGTTTCCAGGTCCCGGATTTTGCATCGCCCTTGGTTACCTCGTGACCCGGAATGGCACCAAAAGTGGGTTCCGCCATGTCCTTAAGGGCCTGTTCATTGAGGATTTTGTCCAACAGGGATTGCATTTGAGGGTTGGAAACCACCATCTTGCGAATGAATTCATCCCGGCCGGTGATTTTGGTGACCTTGTTTTCTTTGGTATTCAGGGTGATGACAAATTCAGAACCTTTCAAGGCTTTGAAAAACTCGGAAAGAGGATTGGCGGATTCGCCTGAATCCTTGGTAGAATCGTAGCCGATCTTGTTTCCACCAATGTCAATGGACATGGTTACGCCTTCAATGCGTTGTTTGAGTTCCCAAGTATCACCTTCCTGCTTGATGGGTGTCCAAGAAAAATAAAAGGTCTGTGCTTGGTCCTGCTTGACCTCGTTGTCGCCTACCTTCATGTTTTGTTTTGTGGTGGTGGTCATTTTCTGAAAGAATGATTTGTCCTTCTCAAATTTCCATTTGAGGTTGGATTTTTCCTGACCAATCGCCGGGGCGATACCAACGCAGCCAGCCAGAACCGCCATCAAACCGAGCCGCAACATGAAAAGGACTCCAAAAAGCTCGTAATCCCCACGAATCCATGGAGAAGACGGAGAATTTCCCTGATGTAACCGTTCTATGAAAGGGGGTGGGACCCAAGCAAGCCACACTTCCCTAGAAATATCCTAGAATCCCACACGGAGTCGGCCATGGATTTGCTCTCAACACTTTCCGGTTCGTTAATGGAAAATTTTTTTCCAAAAGGTTGGAACCTGCAAAAAATCGATGCTTTAGCCGAGATTTCCGGTGCTTCCCTGTTGGAAAAACGGCCCTGGTGGAATGCAAATTTTCAGCCGGTTTCCTGCCAGGATCTTTCGGAATTTGATGTACGAATGGGCCATGAAATCGCCCTCACCATTAAAAACGCCCGGGATGAGGGACATCCTTTGGCTATGATTTTGCCCGTAGGGCCCATGGGAATGTACAAATGGGCCATTTATTTCCTCAAGGAATGGCATGTTACCTGCGATCATGTTCATTGCTTTAACATGGATGAGTGGGCCGATTCGCAAGGCAACACCCTACCTGGAAGCCATCCAGGCTCCTTTCAAAACGCCATGGAAACCGCCTTTTATGATCCGTTAGGCGAACAAACCGTTCCACCAAGCCAGCGCCATTTCGCCTGGAAAAACAAGCTCCCCACCTATGCCGAAAGAATTGCCGACCTCAAAGCCAAGGGTGCCAAGCTAATCGTGGTTTTTGGGATCGGAAGGGTCTGCCACATTGCCTTTTGGGAACCCCATTTTGCCGAGGATTATCAAAACGAAGCCGGGTGGAAACAGGCCACGCACCGCTTGGGGGCAAAACTGCATCCGCTTACCGTTGAACAAAATGCCCTTACCAGTTTTCGAAGCCGAACCACCCTGGTACCCGCATATGCCAACACCATTGGACCGGCTTTATTCCTTCAGGCGGATCGAATCATAGGTGGATGCGATGGCAGCTTTGGACGGTCGATGCAGTGGCAGGGACTTTCCCTTCGCATGAGCTTGGCCCACGAACCATCACCTTGGATCCCCTCCACCTATATGCCGACTCAACCCGGCCGACTTTTTATGCTCAAGGAGCTACTGGACCCGCTCATTGCCGATTGCAATTAAACAATAACTTTGAGTTGCCCTGCCACAGAAAAGAACCCCACCCAAAGGCTATACCCTTGGGTAAGGTGAGAAAAACCAGCTCACCTTATCATCTGGCAAGAAGGTCTATTGCACGAACAAGAATTCCTTGGAGTTCATTAAAGCCCAAAGGATGTTTTCGTAGGCCAATTTCTTGTTGGCAGAATGTTTTGCAATGTGTGCCAAGGCCGCCGCCTTTTGATCCTGGTTGGGTTTGTGACCAAATGCCCAAAGGAAAAGTTCCTCCACTTTCTGATCATCAGGACGCTTGTCCTTGGTAGCCAGGGTGTCGGCCCGGCCGCCTCCCCGGGCGACTTTCCCCTGGATATCATCGGAGTTGAGCAAATGGAGGGCCTGGGCCAGGTTTGCCTCACCGACTCGTTCACATTCACACGCACTTATCCGTTGGGGCTTTCCAAACACATCAAGAAAGTAGCTGCTATAGGACTCATCGGGAAGCATAATAGCCCGCTTGGGGGCTAACTTGTCCTGGGGAAGGCCGCCAAAGGAGGCAGGGGCATCCGCAAGCTGACAAACGGCGTCATGGAGGATTTCTGCCGACATCCGCCTTGGATAATATCGGGCAAAATTCTGCTTGTCCGCCATATTCGTATCGCTAGGGATCGAGCTGAGTTGATAGGTTCGACTGTTGACGATGTTTCGAATCAATCGCTTGAGGCTAAAGCCATTTTTGGCAAAATCCTGACTCAGGGCGTCGAGTAATTCAGGGTTGGTTGGTGGGTTGGTAACGCGCATATCATCGAGGGGGTCAACGATGCCCCGGCCAAAAAAATGGGCCCAATACCGATTGGCAACCGCTTTGGCAAAGAAAGGGTTGGTGGTCGAGGTCATCCAATCCGCCAGTTTTTGGCGCGGATCTTCGTCGGAGGAAACCTCGATAGCCGGGGCATCCAGGGCCTTGATGGGTGCGGTTTTACTGGTCCGTTTGTTGGCAACGGATCCGGTTGGGTTGGTTACGATCAAAGTGGTTTTGGCGGGCTGGCCCAAATATTCCCCGGGCAGGTTGATTTCTTTGCGACCAATGCGGCCAAAAAACGCCGCCAATCCCCAATAGTCATCCTGGGACCACTTTTCATACGGGTGGTGGTGGCATTGCGCACAGGTGAGCCGTTGTCCCAAAAACACCTGAGCCGTATCGTCTACAAATTGTTCTGGCTGGGTGATGGATTTGGTCCACAAGGTCGGGGGATTACTCCTTTCGTCGCCCGTGGCCGATATTACGGCTCTTGAGAATTGATCAAAGGGCATATCCTCTTCCATGGCTTGGCGAATCCAGCCATGAAAACTGAAAGTTCCTTGGGCACGGTTATTATCCCCTGAGCGTTTCACCCTGAGAATGTCGGCCCATTTGCTGGCAAAAAGATATCCAAATTCGGGACTGTCAATAAGCTCATCCACAATCAAAAGGCGTTTGTTGGGGCGTGCATCCGCCACGAATTCCAAAAGCCGTTTGGGCTCGGGCAGGGTACCTGTCAAGTCAAGGGAAACACGGCGAAAGAACTGTTCGTCCGTGGATAGGGCGGACGGGGTTAACGCAAGGCTTTTCCACTTGGCGGCCGTATGTTTATCCACAAATGTTTGTTCGGGAAAAGCAAAATCCACAGGCGTTTCGGAACGCGGCACCGTGGCCCGAAAAACGGTAACATATTCCTGGTAGCGAGCCATGATTGCCGCTTCTCCGGGGATCTTATGGGTGGCCACCAGCCCGGCTGGGTCCACCGTGGCAATGGTGGTTTCGTTCGATTCGTACTGCGCCCGACGGGTGATGTCTTCAATGCGCCCGTCGGAATAGTGGGCCAAAACGGCAAATTGCTGGAAGGAATCGCGGGAAAGGACCCGTTGTTCGGGAACAACCTGGATTCGTTTCACAACCGGTTCAGTGGCTTCTCCTACCGGAATGCCCGAGGCAATCCAGCGCCGCAATAGTTTGTATTCATCCGAATCGACCTCAAGTCGCTTGCCACCACCATGGGGGGATTGCCCCGTGGCCTTGGTAAGAAGGACACTTGCTTCAGGGGCGGCAGGGAAAACACGCCGTCCGCGGCCTTCTTTGACGATCGCTATGTAGTCAACATCCGGTTCGTAGCCAAGTAGCGATATCTTGAAACCATTTTGCCCGCTGGCTTTGCCATGACAGCCACCGCTGTTGCAACCAAGCTTGGTAAAAATGGGAACAATTTGATTGGCAAAATGAATGGGGATAGGAGACTCGCAACCCTGAATCTTGACACCTACCTCACGGACCAATGCTCCATCGGAAATGCGAAGGGTGGTGGATCCGTTTTTCAAAGGGATGACCCGCCCAGCTGGAGTGACTTTCAAAAGGGAGGGGTCCACAGCCTGAAACTTGGCATCCCGGGTGCGATCCGAAAGCCTACCATTGGCCAAAGGCAAAGAAACGACCATTTGGACGGCATCATCCAATCCCAAAAGGGTGATTGCGGGCGGAAAAACATCCAAAGGGGAGGGGGGAACTGGTGCCACCGGCACCAAGGGCCCGGCGGAGAATACCATTGCTACAAAAGTCAGGGTGGAAAGCATGGCCAAATTACCCTCTAAGGTTGGTTGGGAGGGTGAAAGGGAAAAGGAATGTATTTGTATTTTCGACCTTGGGAGGCAAAAAAGCAACCAGAAAAGGGGATGAAAGCGAAATATATCAAGAAAAAACGCCCCGTAGGACCGGAGCGTTTTGCGTGAAATATCGTCACTTTTTGATTTTAATTGCCTTTGTTTTGGCCCACTGTCCGGCGGCGGACATCGAGTTCAATCCCGCCAAAGTTGGATTCATGGCGCTGTAGGGTCATGCCAAGGGCACTCCAAAGACGCTTGGCGGTATAAAAATTCATGATCAGGCGCTGGTGAACATCAATTTCTTGTCGGCCGGTGGCAAAGGGATTGGGGTTTAGGGCGAAGTCCACAATAACCTCCTCGGGTGTGGCGGTGACCCTGGCAAAGTTTGCATAACTTGACTTGGCCCCTTTGTCATGGACTACCATTTCCGTGGTGGCCTCGTCGGTAGGCTTGATGGAATCGGACATTTATGTCTCCGGTTGGGTATTGGGGGGGACTGGATTTCGGTCCCTTCAATACGGATGTAAAACTCCCCTAGGATTCCCAAATGGTAGGTCCAAGGCAAGGCCAAAAAAAACAGGAAGGGGAGTGATTTAAGATGCCGGGAAAAAGGCAAAATTTTTCCCTTTGACCCTGCGTCAAAAACCGCCTGATACCCAAAATCCCTCCTTTGGTAACCCTTGAATCCTACTGTCACAATTTTTACCCTAATAGCTGGAGGATTTTGCCTTTCATGAGGCTTTCCCCAAAAAGGAAAACCAATCCAGCGTCCGTAGCTCAATTGGATAGAGCAATGGTCTTCGGAACCATAGGTTGGGGGTTCAAGTCCCTCCGGGCGCATTGATTTAATTTGAGGAAAAACGCCGGATTGCTCGAAGCCTTTTGCAATTAGGGTATCGTCAGGATATTTGGGAATTTTGATTCGGAAAATAGGGGTGATCCCAATAAAAAATTGCCCCTAAAATGGGATTAGAAAAAAGGCCGCAATTCGTCTGGATTTTCCCTTTGAACGAATGCAAAATCCCCTTTTTAAAGCCGCCTGGTTCTCCTCATTTTTCCCAATTGGTTGCTTTCCTTTCATACTGGTTATCCAAATCCAGGCTTCATTGGAATTTCATCATTACCCTGTGTCGAATTGACAGCAGATCCCGTTTGACCCTATACTAAATCCATACCATTTAGTTCAATTCTTGAATGGGTTTGGGCGCTTTTGTGAAACTTTTCACCTCTTTATTGCTCCTCCTGGCGTGGATGCCTCAGGTTTTGTCCACCGCATTTTGCACCTGCCCTTGGGCTGGCAATAAGGTTGTTTCAAGCGTTTGTGTCGAGGAATGTTGCCAGGATCATGGGGTTGAAGGAGTAGGTGTTTCCTGTTCAGTGGATGCCTTGGACCAATCTTTTGAGGGAAATGCCTTATTAGCCGAAATCCCATTCCCATCCCATAACGACCCATTTGCCTTGCCTTGCCCGTTGTGTGGAGAGAGCCCATCGATTCCAGTCCCTCCAAATCATTCCGGCGAGGGGAATATTCCACATGTTAAATCCTTAAACGGGTTTGCTTGCATGTTAAATGGTTGGCTGGATTATTGCCAAATCCCTGACCAGAAAACCGCCCCAGGCTCCTCCAGAGGGCATGGCCACACCAAACTCTTTTTAATCCATCATTGTCTTCTGCGATAACTCCAATCCGTTGATTTTTTAATGGAAGGTTGGGTTTATTCCTGCCTTTCTTGCTTGGATTGTAGAGTGATTTCTTGGCAAATGGATCTGTTGTTTCTGGAGGAGAATTCCCATGAGTGCTTCCATCCATGATATTCCGGAGCCGAAATTGGAATCGGTATTTGGGCCAAACAAAAAGTCTCTTTTTGGGATTATTGGCTACTTTCTGGAGTCCTTGCCCCTTGTGTTTTTCCTGGGCCTTACTGGTTTTCTTGGATGGGTTGGACATACCCATCAATGGAAATTGCCGAAGTGGTCCACCCTTGGAAGCGAAATCAAGGAACCCTTGCAATGGTGCGATGAACATAGTGTTTCCGAAATGGAATGTGTGGAATGCAATGACAATTTGCTTCCCAAAGGAAAGGATTTTGGCTGGTGCAAGGTGCATGGGGTTGCCCAATGTGTCCTTTGCAACCCGGAGTTAGCCCAATTGGATAAAGCTCCCTTTGTGGGGACCACGGATTTGGTAAATAGTCAACGATCATTGGCCTTCAAGGGAAGGCCGAGCAACAATCCCATTTGCAAGGTTCATCAAAGAAGGATTCAATTTGCTTCACTAGCCGATGTTGACAAGGCGGGTGTTTCCGTGGCCCCGGTTTGGCGTCAACCGGCCCTTGAAACCCTTTCCGTATCGGGCGAAATTGGTTTTGATCAAACGATGGTAGCCCACTTGTCCTCCCGATCCCCCGGAACGGTGTGGCGGGTCCTTAAACATTTGGGGGATTGGGTTAGCCCAGGTGAGGTTTTGGCATTGGTGGATGCGATGGATGTGGGCAAAGCCAAATCCGAAATACTGCAGGCTTTTGCCCAACTGGACCTGATGAATCAAACCCTTTCCAGTACCCGGGGTTCTGCGGGGACCATTGCCGAATTGAAAATCCGGGAGGCAGAATCGGCGGTTCAGGCGGCCCGCATTCGCCTTGAGGCAGCCCGACAATCCCTTGTCAACCTGGGGTTGCCTATTTCGGAATTGGACTTGCAAGGGACCACGGCAGTGAAACTGAAGGCAAACCTCCAATTCCTTTCGTTAGCCAAAGATTTGGTAAAGGGGTTGGATCCAAACCATGCCACAACAAACCTGATGCCCATCATTTCCCCAATTGCCGGGGTAATTAGTTCGCGGGAGGTCGTGGCAGGCGAGGTCGTGGACGCAAGTAATATCCTCTTCGAGGTGGTAGATAGCAGAAAGCTTTGGCTGACTGTTGATGTTCGTGGTGAGGATGTTCGCTGGTTAAAAGTGGGCCAGGAGGTTCGTTTTCGACCGGATGGCATGGTTGAGGAGTTGTCTTCACGGATAGATTGGATTAGCAGCAAATTGGACCCCAAAACGAGAACCATCAAAGCCAGGGCGGAATTACAAAACCTCGATGGAAGACTGAAAGGAAACACCTTCGGATCGGGTCAGGTGGTTCTTCGAAAAGAATCGGAAGTCATTTCGGTTCCCAATGAGGCCATTCAATGGGAAGGTTGCTGCCATGTGGTGTTTGTTCGGGACAAAAGCTTTTTGAAGGAGGGTTCCCCAAAAGTGTTCCATGTGCGCAAGGTTCGCCTTGGGGCAAAAGGTGATGCATGGACAGAAATCCCGGCCGGCGTGTTACCCGGAGAGTTGGTTGCCACCAAAGGCAGTGGCCTCCTTTTGACCGAGTTGTTACGAGGCAATCTCGGTGATAGCTGTGCCTGTCACTCCAAGAAATAAGCAACCTCTACCATGCTCAATGCGATAATTGATTTTTCCCTCCGTTACAGATGGCTAGTATTGGCCGGGGCGTTGGCGGCCGCCATTGCTGGTGCGGTTTCGCTTCGGTTTCTCGATATCGACGCCTTTCCGGACACAACCCCTGTGCAGGTTCAAATTAACACGGTGGTTCCCTCGCTAGGGCCTGAGGAGGTGGAGCAACAGATCACTTTTCCCGTGGAACAGGCGCTTTCAGGTCTCCCCAACATCGAACAAATGCGGTCCATTTCCAAGTTTGGCCTATCCCAAGTTGTGGTGATATTCGAGGACGGGACCGACATCTATTTTGCCAGACAACTTGTGAATGAACGGTTGGCTTCGGTGCAATTGCCCCAAGGGCTTGAACGGCCCAGGATGGGTCCTGTTTCCACTGGCCTTGGAGAGGTGTTTCATTATGTTGTAACCGGCAAGGGAGATGACATCACCCAACTTCGGACCGTCCATGATTGGGTCATCAGGCCTCAAATGCGCAAAGTTCGGGGGGTTGCTGAAGTAAATTCCTGGGGCGGGTATGAAAAACAATATCAGGTTCGGATTGATCCGGGAAAACTGGCCAAACATGGACTTACCTTTGATTTGGTAACCAGCTCCATTCGTGAAAACAACCACAATGTGGGTGGCGGGGTGATCGAACGGGGAAGTGAAATGGTGCTTGTCCATGGCATTGGGCGAACAACAACCATTGAACAGATAAAAAATATCCAAATTAAGGCGGTGGAAGGAATTCCTGTCTTTTTGGGTGATGTGGCCGAAGTAGGGATTGGTCACGAGGTTCGCAGGGGGGCGGTTACGGTAGACGGCAAGGGCGAGGCAGTTTTGGGTTTGGGCTTTATGACCATGGGGGAAAACTCAAATGTTGTCACCTGGGACCTCAAACGACAATTGGATGATGTGAAAACCGCCCTTCCCGGAAATGTTTCGGTCACTCCGGTTTATGATCGCACCGAGCTGGTCACCCATGTCATCGATACAGTCAGGACAAACCTGTTCGAGGGTGGGCTTTTTGTAATCTCGGTCTTGTTCCTATTTCTGGGAAACATCCGGGCCGCACTTATCGTAGCCCTTGCCATACCGCTTTCCATGCTCTTTGCCTTTTCCGGAATGCTTCGCTTTTCCATTGCGGCCAGCCTGCTTTCCCTTGGAGCCATCGACTTTGGCATGGTGGTGGACAGTAGCGTGGTCATGATTGAGAACTGTGTCAGGCATCTGTCCCATTCGAACCCTGGCAAAAGCAAAAGGGAAGTGATCCGGGATGCGGCGGTCGAGGTTCGAAGGCCTACGCTTTTTGGCGAACTGATCATTTTGATTGTCTATCTTCCCATTCTGACTCTTGAGGGGATCGAGGGGAAACTATTCCGACCGATGGCATTGACGATCATTTTCGCCCTTGCAGGGTCAATGGTACTTTCGTTGACCCTTATGCCAGCCTTGGCGAGTTTGGGATTGCCCCGAAAGATTTCCGAACGGGAACCGCTTTTGATCCGACTGCTAAAGGCAGCTTACCTACCCATCCTTAGGGTCACAATGCACCACCGGTTGGCGGTCTTTGCGTTTGCCCTTTTGGTTTTGGGATTTTCTTTTGGGGTGGTTGCTCCCAACCTAGGCACGGAGTTCATACCCAGGCTTTCCGAAGGGGCCATGGCCTTGGGAACCGTCCGCTTGGCGGGGACAAGTTTGGAGGAGGTGGTTCAAACCAATACCCAGGTGGAAAAGGTGTTGCTCAAGGCATTTCCCGATGAAATCAACCATGTTTGGAGTCGGTCCGGAATGGCGGAGGTGGCAACGGATCCCATGGGTGTGGAATTGACGGACATTTTCTTGAGCCTTAAACCCATAAAGCTGTGGAAAAAAGCAGGCACCCAGGAAGAGTTGACTGTCCTGGTCGACAAGGAGCTTCGAACCATTCCTGGTTTGAAATTCCAGTTTTCCCAACCAATCGAAATGCGGATCAACGAGATGTTGGCGGGAACCCGCCAAGACCTTTCGGTGAAGTTGTTCGGGGATGACCTGGAAATATTGGGAACAAAGGCCGAAGAGATCCGCAAGGTGATGCAGGAAATCCCCGGCGTGGAGGACCTTGTTGTGGAACAGGTTACGGGACAACCTGTCCTCCAGGTAAAGGTCAAACAGGATCAAATCGCCCGTTATGGCATTCCTGCAAGGCAAGTGCTTGATTTGGTTGAATCCATTGGAACAAAACACTTGGGGGAAGTGGTTGATTCCGCTTACCGATTTCCCTTGGTGGTACGGTTACCTAACCATTGGCGGGAAAATTCTGAAGCCATCGGTTCGATCCAACTTCCCACCTCCACCGGGGAACGGGTGCCCCTTTCCCGGGTTGCCGACCTTAGGGTTGTGGATGGTCCCTCCACCATAACGCGGGAATGGGGGCAACGCCGAATTACCATAACTTGCAACATTCGGGGCCGGGACCTTGGCAGTTTTGTCGCCGAGGTGAAGAAATCGATCCGGGAAAAAATTACTCTCCCCCCTGGCCGGTATCATGTTGCCTATGGAGGCCAGTTTGAACAGTTGGAACGGGCGCAATTGCGCCTTTTTATCGTGGTTCCCGTGGCCTTGTTGCTCATTTTTTTGCTGCTCTATGCGACCTATGGCAATGTCCTTGACACCATACGGGTGTTCACCGGGGTGCCGTTTGCCTGGGTCGGGGGAATCCTTGCTCTCTGGTTTAGGGATATGCCCTTTTCCATTTCAGCCGGAATAGGATTCATTGCCCTTTCCGGGGTTGCAGTTCTGGATGACATGCTATTGGTAAGCACAGTAAGGCAGCTCCAAAAGTTGGGAAGGTCCCTGGAAAAAGCGGTGGAAGAGGCCGCCATGATGCGATTAAGGCCAGTATTGATGACTACCCTGGTGGCCAGTCTTGGGTTCATACCCATGGCAATGGGGACGGGAATGGGGGCAGAGGTCCAACGACCCTTGGCAACGGTGGTGATTGGTGGCGTGATTTCCGCCATGATTATGTCCCTGCTCGTTTTGAGGGTTTTGTTTGTGGTGTTTCGATTTCCGGGCAAAAGACCGGTACTGGTGCCGGACCTTGCGCCCCTTTCATGTCTTGGTAATGGCACTCAATAAGGAGAGTTTATATGCGTGGAAAATTGGTTTTACTAGGCTTTGGGTTAATGATCGCCGTTACGGGGTGCGGGGTTGAGGCTCCAAAGAATAAAGAATCGGGGGAAAAACCCTCCGGCAAAACCTCCCAAACGGTAAAAGGATCCAAAACCGAGGTGGTCAAAGGGGAGGGAAACCACGAGGGTTGGTGGTGCGATGAACATGGAATCAAGGAAGAAGAGTGCAGTATGTGCAACGCCAAGGTTGCCAAATCATTCCAAACCAAGGGTGATTGGTGTAAACTGCACGACCGGGCAAAATCGCAATGTTTTATATGTGAACCCAAATTGCAAGAACGATTTGCGGTGGAGTATAAGGCCAAATTTGGCAAGGAGCCACCAGAGCCTATTGGCCAAAAACCTGAAACCAAATAAGCGGTTTTACCTGGCCTATCACCCTTCCGTTTTAGCAACCTGTCTGCCAAATGGGCCCCTTAAATCCCATTTGGCGTAGATAGACCCATTCTGGGGGTTGAGGCCAAAGCAAGGGTCGGCGGATTTCCTCAAGCCGGGATAGGATGGGGTGTTTTTCATGAAACCGAGCCAGCTCCATCGGTTCGGTTGGAAGACCCTTTTCCCAACCCAAAGCCATTTCATCCCATGCTGGCCAAAGGTTTTGAAGCGTTTGCCAAACGGGTTCGAGGAGCGGTGCTCCTCGAGGATCAAGCCAACCCTTAAGCACCCAGCGAACCTTCGGTGCCAGGGGATTGGACTTGGGTGAGGAATTTGCTCCCAAACACCGCAAGTTTTCTGCTTCCCGAGTGATCCAGGCCAAGGCATCTGACCTCATGCGAGCTAATTTTTGCAAATGAATTTCGACTCGGGAAACAAGCTGAAACCCTCTCCCTGAAAAATAAGGGTCCATCGAACCCACAAGGATCCCTTCGGGGACCGGCCCCCCAAGAAGCTCAAGTTCATCACTTTTGAGCGAACAACTTAACAGCCGAATCCTTGGGCCAGCGTGTTCCTTTAGCAATTCCAGAAAGGAGGCAAATCCCGGGGCCGACCAGGCGGCATCGAACTGGTGGAAGAGGGGCAAATCGTCCGAGGCAAACAAAGCCCAAAGAAACCAAACCTGATTTTTCGTCTTGTTTAGAAATTTTCTTGTTTTGGAAAGCCAAAACTCAAACCCCTCCCCGACCATCCTTGGATCAGGCACTTCCATGACAAGGATCTTCGGTTTCACTTTTGGCAAATCGACCTGAACCAAATCCCAGCGCAAGTGATAGGGATTTTGGGGGTCACCCTTGATCGAAAACAATCCTGCCTCAACCGCTTCGCCAAAAGCATCCGGAAGGGAGGGTTTTATTGGATCAGGGGGGGGCGGTTCGCCAAAAAAGGAGGCAAAAGCACCCTGATCCAACTGGATTAGGAGATGGCGGACTTCCCTAGTCAAGGTGGCAGGGCTAAACGGGACAGATGGGAAAGATTGGAAGTTTAGGAGCCTTTCCAAGGCTTGGGAAAGTTCACGAAGGGGCTTTGCGGGCAATTTTGGAATATGGCTTTTGAGAAAACCGGTCAAAAACGGGCCGTTGAGCGGTTCCAATCCCCGTGTGGTTTGAATCCAAAGCCCTTCCATGGTTTTGCCAACAGGCACCTATTGAGGCCGCCACTCCCAAACCGGCTTGATTCAAACCCTTGGAATATCTTATGAAATGAAGGGTTTGAGAAAGATTTTTTTGAAAGTGGAACCGGGTGACTTGGCGCAAGGAGGCGCACCCTTTGAACAAGATTGGCATGCTTTCTTTGGTTATCCCGGCCCATAATGAGGAAGCCGTTATCGTCCAAGCCGTTACCGAGGCCAGGGACGCTCTTTTATACCTTGGCATTCGTGGGGAGATTCTGGTTGTAAACGATGGGTCGAAAGATCAAACAGCTACCCAAGTTCAAAATCTTTGTCAGCAGATTCCCAACCTGGTTTTATTGCACCACGATACCAATCGGGGGTATGGAGCAGCCCTTCGGACCGGATTTGAGGCCGCCCAAGGGGAATGGGTTGCTTTCACGGACGCCGATTGCCAGTTTCACCTGGAAGACCTCGAAAGGTTGTTGCCCCTTATCGGGGCAAACGATTTGGTCACGGGGTGGCGGGAAGACCGCCAGGATCCTCCCTTTCGACTTTTTTTATCCAAAGGGTTTAACCTTTTGGTGGACGCCCTCCTTGGGATAAAGGTGCGGGATGTGGATTGCGCCCTCAAGGTCTTTCGGAAGGAAAGCCTAAGCAAAATCCTGCCCGTTAGCCGAGGCTTTTTTGCCAACACCGAAATGATTGTTCGAGCCAGACAAGAAGGGTTAAGCGTTGCCGAAGTAGGCGTACGCCACCGACCAAGGGCAGCAGGGGTAAGCAAAGTCAGCCTGATGGCGATTCCAAAAGTGCTTACCCGTTTGTTACCTTTTTGGTGGACCAAGGTACTTCACACTCCTCAGGCAAATCCCAACCTTGCAAACCCGTTGCAAGGATTTGGTGCGTTGGGCGTACTCCTTCTTTTGGGACTTTTGGTCTTTGGGCTGGGGTCGAACGCTCCTTTGATGGAACCCACTGAAGCACGAAACGCTGAGGTAGCCCGCGAGATGCTTGCCAAAGGCAATTACGTGGTTCCAATACTGGCAGGTGAAGCCTATTTGGACAAACCACCCCTTTTGTATTGGAGCCTCATGGGGCTTTTTGGCACTCTGGGTGAGACGGATCGCATAGCCCGGATTTTGCCCATGCTTTGGGGTACGGCTAGTGTGGGACTTGTGTGGTGGTGGCTGCGTCGTGAGGTGGGCCAAGGGGCAGCCTTGCTTGGGGGATTATCGCTTCTATTTTTACTTCCATTTGTGCATTATGGCCGCCTCCTAACGATGGATGGCCTCATGGGAATGTGGCTATTGGCTGCCTGGGTTGCTACTACCTCATCGGTAAAAGGGAAGGGCCTTTCCTGGCCTATCTGGTGGGTGGCAAGCCTTTTCCTTGGGTTGGCTGGGTTAACCAAGGGACCGGTAGCCTTTGTCCTTTATGGACTGATGGCTGGTCCGTTGATCCTGTGGGACGAACGATTGCGAAAACCAGGTATTTCAGGTTGGATAATCCTCGGTGCCATGGGGGTGGCTCCCCTGATGGTTTGGGGGTTTCTTGTAGAGCAAATCCATTCCGGGTTTGTGGTCGATTTTTTACTTACCCACCATTGGGTCCGCTTCGCCGACCCAATCGACCATAATCAACCTTTCTGGTTTTACTTTCCCTATTTGACCCTATTCTCTTTCCCCTGGTCGCTAGGGTGGCTAGGGGCAATGGGAGTTTATTTCCGGTCACCAAAAGCTCTTCGTCCGGAACTTCCCCCTATTACAGGGGTTGCTATGGTAGGCCTTTTCACCGGGTTCCTGTTTTTCACTTTGGCGGGGTGCAAGCGACCAAGCTACCTGGTGCCAATAATGCCCTATTTGGCAATCGTTTCAGGCATACTTTTGCATCATTTCAAAAACCGGGGTCAATCGCTTTTCCTGGGGACCTTGGGTACCTGGAAAATAGGGGCCCCCGAGGTGGGTGCCATGGCTTGGCTATTGGGGTTGGTTTTTGCAGGCTTGGGGAACTACCGAGGTTGGATCGATAACACATCCGCCCTGTTTTGGGTCATCCTTTGCCTGGCCGGATTGGTTTGGACCGGATGGAGCAAACGCCTCAAGGAACAACCCTTATTGATTCACCTGGGAGCTTGGGCGGTAGTTGTGATTTGGGGAGCTGGGTGGATCTTGCCTGGTTATAACATGGAGTTTTCCATTCGTGGGTCGCTTGAGGGTTTTGACCTGGATCCAAAGATGGTTCAATCGGGTCAGGCCAATTCACCCTTGGTCCTTTGCTATCCGCAGCGGTTTTATTCCACAGGATTTTACACGCCAGACGCCAAGGTGGAGGTCTTCGGCCATGGTGACCGTTCCCAGCTGTTAGCCAGAATGGTTGCGGAACCCAAAGCGGTTGTTTTGGTGAAATCGGTACGGGCGTGGCAAGAGTTGGCTAGCGCGGTCCCCCCAGGCTGGCATTGGCAGTTTTCGGAAAAACCGGGTCAATTTCGGGCGGGTCGGTTGGTTCGGGAACCCTAAAGAACAAGGGTCGTTGGCCTAGTTCCAAAAACAACGAAAAAGGGGCCCAAAAGGCCCCCCAAACGAGATACAATTCAAGCAATTACTTCTTGGCGGCGTCCTTTTCCTCGGTTTTGGCGGCTTTCTTGGCCTTCTTGCCAACCTTTAATACTCGAACCTTGGGTATGCCAAATGGGCTTTGATCGGGCTTCCATTTGTCTTCCGATTTAAGAAGTTCTACCCGTTCGGTTCGGGTCAGAACATTTCTCGTGCGTGTTAAGGAGTTTTTCCTTCGGAGACTTTTATCCATCGACATGATCAGGACCTCATTTGCTTTCCAAACCGATAATATACTCCATGGAACGGTATTTGGCCAAGAGACACTTGTTCGGATAGGATTCATGAATCCCATGCCCAGCCCTAAACCGCCCTCCTTCTCCCCCCCCCTGGAGCTGGATAGTACCTCCCCTTATGGGCCATCCTCGGCCAATAAGAGGACTGTTAAAATGGTCGCAACCTCTTGGTTATCAAAATATTGGGTCATTTGGCTTGTCCTTGCTTTTATTGTTTTTGAAACAACCTCCCAACCTGCCCTTGCCGCAATGCTAGCCTGTGTTAAGGTTGGCTGGGATGATTTCACCCTGGCCCGATGGCTTTTCCGAATTGACCCAAATCGTCGTGGGGCATTGGTTCGATCTTCGGTATTTGTAGCTTGGGGTTTTGCCAAAATCGCACTGACCGGAACTTTGGTGATGGTAGCCACTATTGTGGTAATGGATTTGTTGCGGTGGGCAGGGCAACCTTGGCTTCAACTAATTAGGGCCCTTTGGGGGGCCTTGGTGGCCCTCCTGATTGGGTTAACCTTTTCTGGGTTAGTGGCCCTGTACGCAACCCTTTGGGCGTGGATTTTGGGACAAAAACTCTTCGTCGGCAAAGCCGTTACCTTGGCACGGGAGGGGAATTATTGGCCTCCCATCGAAATAGAGGCCCGTTGGAGCCTGTTTGATCGGGGAGGCAACCGGGTTTCCTGGTTGTTTGCTTTGACCTGGCTTTGGACCCTGGGATTCGGAGGTGTGTTTATTCAAACCTATTTTGCAAGGCAGATTCCCAACCGCATGGAGGCCCGACAAAAAGCCGCACCCTGGATTTTGGCATTTGCGGGCTTTACCATTCTTGGATATTTTTACCTCGGGAGAAAAACCATAGCAACATCCCCGGAGGAGTGTTGGGCCCTTCCCGATTGGGTCAATTCCCAACATTTCTTGGGGGTTGATCAGGATCAGGAGGGTGACACCTCCTGGGAGGTCAATAACTTCCCGGAAGGAAACCCAATGGTTTCCAAAACAAGGGCTTATCCCCCTTCCCTTTCGTGATTGGTAGGGCTTTTTTTCAAACGGAGCATGGTTCTTGCATTTTCTCCATGGATACCTTTTGATCGGTGCGGTGATGGCAGGGATGCCTGTTATCCTCCATTTGCTCATGAAGCAAAAACCCAAAATCCAATCGTTTCCCGCCCTCCGGTTTCTGCAAAAGCGAATGCAAAACTCAAGGCGAAGGTTGCAAATCCAAAACTGGCTCTTGTTGTTTTTGCGCATCTTTTTGATTTTGCTGCTCTGTTTGGCCCTTGCTTGGCCCCAGTTAACCAACCTGGGGGAGGGATGGGGAATAAGCCGGGAGGTGGCGGCCCTTTTTGTCGTCGATACCAGTGCCAGCATGCAGGTCAGGATCGGGGAGAAAAACCGGATCGATATCGCCAAGTCGGTCATCGGGGAGGTCAGGGCCAGGTTTGGTTCTGAAAGCAAGTTGGCTCTGGTGGATACAGATGAGGGGGGGGAGGTAACCTGGTTGTCCCTGCCCCTATTTGAACAAAAACTATCTACCTTGGGAGGTAAAGCCAGTGGCGGGCCACTTGGCCCTGCCATCGCACGAGGTTTGGAGCTCTTCCGGAAGGAAGGACAGGTGGTCGGCCTTGGCAAGGCAATTTATATTATAACGGACCGGGCCGAACGATCATGGGAAGGGTTGGAGGCATCGATACCCAAAGAAGCAATACCCCAAGGAGTCCATATCCATTTGATCGATGTTGGCCCGGAAAACCCCATCGACGCCGCTATTGACAGAGTGGAAATCGAGCCCACAACGGTATCGCCTGGCAGCAGGATAAGCATTAGGGTGGAGGTCCATGCCACAGGCGAGGCCTTCAAAGGTCAACTCTCCTGCATATTGGAAAATGACCCCGAGCCCGGGGTAAAACCAGAAATCAAAAGTATTGAAATTCCTTCCAATGAACGAAAGGTGATCGTATTTGACAAAACGGTGCCGGTGCGACCTGGGGGAACTTCGGGGGAGTTCCTGGGTCAGATCAGGGTTGTGCTTTCCCCCGACGATAATTGGTCCTCAAACAATCAGGGACAGGCGACTTTTTTGGTCCGGGAACGCCGTCAAGTCCTTGCGCTTGCTGACCGGCCGGAGGATGCCCGGATTTGGAAAGCCGCCCTTGAGGCCATGGGAACCTATAGCTGTGATGTTCGGTCGCTTGGGGATCCGGTCAATTGGTCGGTGGACACCCTTTTGCCCTATCAGGTCATATGCCTAATGGAACCGCCAAGCCCATCCACGGCCGTTTGGATCGGGCTTTTGGAAGCCGCCAAATCAGGAAAGGGAATTGTGGTAGTACCGCCTGGGGACAACTATAACAAGGCGGCATGGGAAAGTGCTCCCGCCAAGGCTATTCTTCCCGCTACCATGGGATCTCCCATCACGGTTGAGGTCAACAAACCAGGCATCCCTTGGGCAGAGTTTCGGGGGGACAGCCCGCTCACGGCGGCTTTCAGGACCTGGTCCCGATCAGTCGATCCTGATTTTAGCCGTCCAGAACTGAAACCCTTTGCCAACCGTTATTGGAAAACCTCAACCCTTGAGCCGGGAGGGTCGGTTGTAGCCCGGTTTCTGGATGGCCAAGATCCCCAGGCACCGGCACTTTTGGAACGAACCGTGGGAAAGGGGCGAATAGTATTGTTTTCCACGCCAATGTCTGGCAAGCGGTTTGATGGAAAACGGCCTTGGCACAACTACTGGCAGGATTCATCGTTTGGATTGATTTTGGCGGATCGGGTATGTGCCTATTTGGGGGGTGATGCCACCGCTGCCATCACCACTTTCTATGCAGGCCAAATCCCTTACATAAACCTGCCCAATCCCCTTCCCAAGCTTCCGTTATCCCTTGCCGGGCCGGGCTTGAAAGGGGCGGAGGCAAACCTTTCTGTTCCCGAAGGTGCAACCCAAATTCCCTGTGCCCAAGTCCGCGATCCGGGAAATTACCGGATCCTTGACAAGAACCAAAACCCTATCGCAGGCTTCTCCGTTTCGATGCGACCCCAGGAATTTCAACTCGCCAAGGTGGATTTGGAAATCATAAAGAGGGGTTTACCCCAGGCCGAACTTACCAATGGGCTAAAGCCCGTGGATCCGGATTTGCTTCTGCCACCAGGTGAGGGAGGCACGCTTGATCTACTACCCTGGTTAATGATGTTTGTCCTGGTCCTGCTTTTGTGTGAAGGGTTGGTCGCCAACCGTTACCACAAAAAAGTTGATCCCAACCAGGAAGGGGCAGGGGTTGGACCAGCCCCTAGGTCCCTAACAACCTGAAAACAAAGGACTGATACCGGATGGAGTTTCTCGTTGATCCCTACTGGCCCTGGAAACAACCGGGAAGTTTGGCTTTTGCCTTGGGAATGGCAGGGCTGTTCACCATTATCATTGTTACCTTATTAAGCTACATCGGGGTACCAGGTGCCTCTTTGAGGCGAATCATTATTCTTGTCCTGTTAAGACTTTCCGCGTTTGTATTGGCCCTGGTTCCATTGCTTCGTCCCTCTGCCGGGATACTTCGCCATCATGAGGATGACTCGCAACTTTGGGTTTTGGTAGACACCTCTGAAAGCATGGCGGTAGGGGATGAAACCGGGGGCAAAACCCGCTGGGACCTTTTGCAAAAACAAATTGGGGCCAACCGGGACCTGTTTGAACGCCTCAAGAACGAGCAGGGAACCACAGTAAAATGGTACGCCTTTGACGAGAAGATCCATGAGTGGGACCCGGATAAACCAGCTCCCCCCGCAGGAAAATTGACCGATATTGGTGGGGCTTTGAACCAGCTCCTCGATCTGAAAGGCCAACAACCCTCCCGCGGTTTGGTCCTGTTCAGTGATGGTTCGGAAAATGGCCCCCAGCGATTTCCCGCTCGGGCCGAAGCAGGGCGTTGGTTGGCTTCGGGCTGCCCGGTTCAGACATTTGCCTATGGAAATGCCAACACCACGATAGGTCAAAAGGATGTTGCCCTTTCCAATATCCTGACCGAACCGACCCCCCTTATCCCAATGGGGGGGGAAATGACCGTCAAGGTCAGGTTGGATGCCCCTGGTTTTACAAGCAGCTCGGTCCGAATCCTCCTCAAGCTTGACGATAAACTAGTCCAACCCAAGGTGGTGGTCGATGGAATCGAACTGCCCTCCGCAGATGCCCTTCGTCGAAACCTGGTTCGGCTTTCTCGCCCAGAGGGGATGGAAGTTTGGCTAAAACACAAACCCATGGACAAGGTCGGGGAAATCAAGGTCAGTGTATTTGTGGAGGATCCGGATCGTCCCGGACAGGTCCTTTTGGGGGAACAAACCCCAATCAACAACCGGATTGAAACCTTTGTAACCGTGGCCAAGGAGGGACTTTCTGTCCTCTATTTGGAGAAACCCCGGGCATGGGAACCCCAAGCTCTTATTGATGCCATGGTTCGTGATCCCCAGATCTCCGTTTACCCGGTGTGGATCCGTGGCGGACTAAAAAATGCACCGGACTTGGGGGGGGATCCCCTGGGTTTGGGGGACCGTGCCTGGGATGTGGTCATTTTGGGGGATGTGCTGGCGGAACAAATTCGCAAGGCGGGCGGACCGGATGCATTAACCCGAATCGAAAAGTTGGTCCGCGAACGCGGGGCCGGTTTTTTGACCCTGGGGGGATACGCCACCTATGGAGATGGGGATTGGGCACAAACCCCGCTTGAGTCGCTCCTTCCCACTCGCCTTGACCGCAAAGGCCAAAATGAAAAAGAAACCAAAATGGTTCCCACGGAGCCTGGCTTAAGGCTGTATGGCTATGTAATGAATCTTGGCCAAGGCGTTGCGGGGGTAAAGGATTCATGGGATAAACTCCGCGAGCTGGAGGGGCATTCCACCTTGGGTTCCCCCAAACCGGGTGCCAATATCCTTGCCGAGTCAAAGGATGGTTCCCCGCTTTTGGTGAGTCAAAACTATGGCAATGGTCGGGTCATGGCGTTTGCGGCTGACACCACCCACCGGTGGGTTCGAAATCCCCAAACTCGCCTGCTTCATGACCGATTCTGGCAAAGAATGATTCGCTGGCTAGCCCATCGCGAAGAACAGGGGGGCAGCGTGTATGTTGCCCCCGACACCCGCCGCCTTCCCACCAGAAGTGACCTTGGATTCAGGGTGGGGATCCGGGGCAAATCAGGTTCGGAAATCGAAGGTGGCACCTATGTCGTCGAAATTCTCCGTCCGGACCAGACCAGGGAGATGGTACCTACTAACCGAACAGGTGCCGAGGTTCGGGGCCGTTTCGAGGGAACAGAAAAGCCTGGGGAATATCGGGTTCTGGTTCGTGGTGAGGCCAAGGATGTCGATGGAACCATGATTCAGGGGGAGGCTTCCGCCAGGGTGGTGGTTTACGAGGAGGATCAGGAAATGGCCCGCATTGCCGCAGACCCCACTTTTCTTGAAAACCTCGCCCGTTCGGGAGGGGGCCAATTCGCAGGAGAACGGGGAGAACGGTTGGGCGATTATTTAAGGATGCTTCTCGAAAAACCACAAAAGTTTGATCGGGCGGATTTCGAACTCTATCCCGATTGGCGCAATATGGAATCCTCCCCAACAGGATCAGGGTTTTTACTCCTGTTTTATTTGACATTTGTCGCCATCCTGGGTGGGGAATGGCTTCTTAGGAGAATGTGGAACCTGGCCTAGGGGATCCATGGGAAGGATAGCTGGCTACAAAGGATTGCTTTTGGCGTTGCCCCCTGCCAAATAGGTCAACTTTTTCCGGGTTTAAGGTTGGGCTAAAAGGGAAAGCCATTACCCACCTTTTACCTTATCATAGTCTTCGAGAACCTTGATGTATTTTGCAAGTCTTTCCTTGGTATGCGTTCACGGGATTTTGAGATTTTAGTTGACACGAATGGGTCTTTCCAGCGATACCAGCTGGCATGCAGTCACCCGACATACTTTTGGAAACGGTACACGATCTCGAGACTTTACTCAGATGTGCCAGGGAGGAG